>UQAI01000109.1 GCA_900538885.1 uncultured Mollicutes bacterium | reverse complement strand
GTTAAAGATGCAAAAAATTATTTATATTTAATCAAAGACAATAAAATCACAAAACAAATTGAAATTATAATGGATAGTCCCAAAGCTATTTCTTTATGTAACAATAGTATAATAATTGGTGGTTCAAATAATAACAATATGAGTATCGAAAAATATGATGAAACTTTACTATTGTTAGATAATATCAACTATATTGGTAATGGAATGCAAATGTGTAACCAACTAATATGTATCGATGGATACATATATGTAGGTGGTATCAAGGATGCTATTTCGGAAAATAAATATTTTAAAAATGTTGGTAGTAAAAATGAAATCAAAACATTCATTTTTAAACTAGATGAAGATTTAAATCTCATCAAAGATGCTTACTTTAATGAACTTATGGAAAAAGAAATACTAAAAGATCTATATCAGTACCAAGACAACATAGGGGTAGTAATACAAGGAGATAAAAACTATAATTATGTGTTAGATAAAAATTTAAATATGGTGTCACGTGCTAATATAAAAGAAAATGTACACATCGTACAAACTAATAAAAAACATGGTATAGGACAATTATATCTTTATCAATCTCCAAACTACATCAAATTAGAAATTCAAAAAAATAATATTGTCGAAACAATTAATATGACTGAAGGTACATATATTAATCATTATGTTAATAAAGGAATTCTATATATATATTATTTATATAACGAAACAATATATCTTCAAGAACTAAGCGAATATCACATTGATTATCTTGAGACATTATATTTAGATTATTTTGATTATGATGAAACAACACTAAACCACTTTCAAGTAGACTCATATCTTGAAGATTTGACAACTAAAATTGATAATATATCTCCATATTTTGTACGGAATCAAAATGGAAAATATGAAATCACCTATTTTTTAACAAGAGAAAATAATGATGAAATTATTATAAAAACGCCTCTAATTGTTAGAGACTATGTGAATATAAGAGATGGTTTAGTATATCCATTAGGTTATCAATTATTCTTTTTTGGCAATGCTAAATTAAACAACAAATCCATCAATAATGGTGCATCCCTAAACACCGAAGGATTACAAACCTTAGAAATAACAAATGCCAATGGTGAGATTAAAACATACAGTTTTACAGTTGTAGATAGTTATTACAAAACTATTAATTTACCTACTATGCAAACTGATTTTGTAATGGATAAAAATGCAACATTATGGTTATCACTTGGGACAAAAGAAGTGAAAAGTATTGCTGTTAACGGTATCAATGTAGGAAAAATCCGCAAAATCAACAACGAATACTGGGCGGAAATTAATAAAGAAAATACCCCAGAATTAATTAAAGTTGGCTATCAAAAACTAGTAATAACAGAAATACAATATAGTGATAATGAAATTGATAAAGTTAACTATAGTATAATACTATGCGTAAATAAAGATAACCCCAATTATGTAATTCAAGAAACAAACGACAAACAAAAACTTAACTTAAAAATTGATGTTAATGATGAAGATCAAAGCTTAACAAATGTTATAGTAGATGTTTATCAAAACAATAAAATTATTAAAAGTTATGTTACTAACTTAAAAAATATAAAAATAACTTTACCAAAACTAGCTATTAACACTCCTTTTGAACTTTACGTAAGAGCAAAATCAGAAAACGAAAACACAACACTAATGTACTACAAAGGTAAATTAAGCAAAGATATAACAATACCTTTAACAATAACTTTTAATGAAAATGATAATTCAATAAAAACAATTAATATTGAATTAGATTTAAGTAGTACTAGACTACAACATCAACAATTATTACTAGGTCAGAATAAACAAAACCTAAGTTCAAAATATCAAGTTACAAAAAATAATACAATTACAATAATTTCAATTGTAGGAAGTTTAATGATAATCATCTTCGTAATAATCATAATGTTAAAAAAGAAGAAACAACAAAATTAAACAAATCAACCATACCTCAAATTTTGAAGTATGGCCTTTTTTTAATGTTTATCTAAGAAGGAAAATAATAATACAAATGAATTAACTGACAATAGTGAAGAAACTTAGGGATGATTGAACAAGTAAAAAAACATTAAATCATAAAGTAGGTAAATTGACAAGAGT
>UQAI01000108.1 GCA_900538885.1 uncultured Mollicutes bacterium | reverse complement strand
TCCGATTTTAAACTAATATAAAAAAATAAATTATTATTGCTTTATTTTTTGAATTATTATTTTAGTATGATATAATAAAGTGAGAATTGGTATATAAATTAAAAATAGTCATATTGATGTTTTGAAATATTAAAGTTATAAATAAAAAACAATTGATTTGGAGGTATATAAATGCAAAATGTTAAAAATGATATTTATTATGTAGGGGTTAATGATCATAAAATTGACTTATTTGAAGGACAATATATTGTTCCTAATGGAATGTCTTACAATTCATATATAATAATTGATGAAAAAACAGCCTTGTTTGATACGGTAGATAAAAAATTTACACATGAATGGTTAGATAATGTAGAAAAAGCTTTAGCGGATAGAAAATTAGATTATTTGATTGTACAACATATGGAACCAGACCATTCTGCGAATATTATAAATTTACTTAAAGTATATCCTAATACTATAGTTGTAGGAAATTCTAAAACTTTTAAGATGATTGAGCAATTCTTTCATACAGATATTCAAAATAAATTAGTTGTAAATGACTTGGATACGTTATCACTTGGAAAACATACCTTAACATTTGTTTTCGCACCAATGGTTCATTGGCCTGAAGTGATGGTAACATATGATAGTTTTGATAAATGCTTATTTAGTGCTGATGCCTTTGGTAAATTTGGTGCTTTAGATGTAAATGAAGAATGGGCAGGTGAAGCTAGAAGATATTATTTTGGCATTGTTGGAAAGTATGGTTTGCAAGTTCAAAAACTACTTGCTAGAGCCAAAACACTAGATATTCAAATGATATTACCACTTCATGGCAATATACTTATGAAAAATCTTGCCTATTATATAGGACTCTATGAAGTATGGTCAAGTTATGAGTCTGAATCAGATGGTGTTATGATAGCTTATACATCAGTATACGGAAATACTTTTCATGCTGTTTCTGAATTGGAAAAACGTTTATATGAATTAGGGGCACCTAAAGTTGTTGTTTATGACCTTGCAAGAAGTGATATGGCAGAAGCTGTTGAAGATGCGTTTAGATATAATAAACTAGTGTTAGCGACAACCACTTACAACGCCTCCATTTTTCCTTTTATGAATACATTTATTGAAAGCCTTGTTGAACGTAATTTTCAAAATAAAACCATTGGAATTATTGAAAATGGAACATGGGCTATTCAAGCTGGTAAAGTAATGAAGGAAAAACTAAAAAGTAGTAAAAATTTAAATTTTTTGGAACATGAAGTAAGGATACTTTCTTCATTAAGTAAGGAAAACTATGAACAACTAGATCAGCTTGCACTTGAACTTACTAAAGAGTATAAGCAATTGAATAGTAATAAAGTAAACAAAAACGATCTTAGTGCACTAATGAATATTGAATATGGATTATATGTAGTAACCTCGAATGATGGAAAAAAGGATAATGGGCTAATTGTTAATACTGTATCACAAGTGACATCTGATCCTTTAAAAATAGCGGTTACTATTAATAAACAAAATTATTCTCATCATATTATCCAACAAACAGGAATAATGAATGTTAATTGTCTAACAGTCGATGCTCCATTTAAAGTTTTTGAAAGTTTTGGTTTTGTTAGCGGAAGAAATGTTGACAAATTTAAAGATTTAGAAGTTAAAAGATCTAGTAATAACTTAGCAGTATTGCCAAGATACATTAATGCATATATGAGTTTAAGAGTTGTCGATTATGTAGATTTAGGCACTCATGGAATGTTTATTTGTGCCGTGAATGAAATTGTTAAAATTTCTAGTTCTGAAAGTATGACTTATTCATATTATTTAAATAACGTTAAACCAAAGCCAGTAGAAAAACAAAAAGGGTATGTTTGTAAGATTTGTGGATATGTGTATGAGAATGATGTTTTACCTGAAGATTTTATCTGCCCTTTATGTAAGCATGGGGCAAGTGATTTTGAAAAAATTGAATAAACAGTTTTAATTAATAATTTTGATTATAGTAGCCTAATATAAAATTGTTTCTTTTATAGAGGGCGTATTAAAATGAATTCTATGATTAAAGAAATTGATATAATCACAAAAGATTTTACAATCCATTTGCTCATAAAAGTTCATTTTTATTAATTCGTTGGTATATTATATTATGAAAATTATTTCCTAATTATAATTATAAATA
>UQAI01000107.1 GCA_900538885.1 uncultured Mollicutes bacterium | reverse complement strand
TTTATTTTATTCTTATTTTTGATTTTTAATTGTTTTAAGACAGTTAAGTTTATATACTTTGTTGTACATATTTTATATTAGGTATAATTTGTTTTGGTGTTGTTATTTATGGTTAAAAGAAAGTTTGATAGGAATCAGGCAAAATTGGGTATTAATACTCTTGATTGGAATGTTCCGGAGAATCATATTTCTCGTTTTGTTGTTGAATTTGTTGAAGAAGTTTTTCCACTTTTAAATATCAAAGAACCTAATAAAAAGAAAGGAAGAGACTCCCTTCCAGTGGATTCAATGTTAAAATTGCTTATTTATGCTAAAATCCAACATATTGATAGAACATCAATAATTGCAGATATGGCGCGATACCATGATATATTTAAATACGTGTGCGATGATATTAGGCCTTCTGAAAGATCAATTCAAAGATATCGAAGAGAATATGGTCATTATTTTGAAGTATTGCTGCAAATGACATTAAAAAAGGCCTTTGATGAAGGATTCACTGAATTTAATCACGTTGCCATTGATGGAACCATCAAAAAAGCATACAATTCCAACAACAATACTATTACAAAAAAAGAAACTCAAATATTGGTCGATTACTACGAAGGACGATCTATTGACCCTGAATGTCTTGAAAAACTTCATAAACCTGCTCAAAGATTATTGGAAAAGAAAGATATGGATGATGAAGATAAATTAGAACTATTATATGGAATAAAAACACAATTTACATTCACAGGACAGGATAAAATTCCAGTAAATGATATAGAAGTAAGATTTATGAAAGGAAAGAAAGGAAACTTCATGGTTGCTTATAATATCCAATCTGCAGTCGATTACGATACCAAATTAATCTGTGCAATAAACGTCACACAAAACCCGACAGACAACTACGAACTACCAATAATCGCAGAAAGAGCAATAAGAAACATTAACACCACACCAAAGTATATAAGTGCCGATACAATCTATTTAAACCAAATATCGTTATCATACTTAGCAGATAAAAAAATAGATGGTTTAATACCAAATAGAAAGCAAAGTAAAGAAAAAATAGGAAAATTAAATCCAAATCCATACCATAAAGACCATTTTGAATATGATTATGAATTAGATGCATTCAAATGCCCAGAAAATCAATATATGCACTTTTTCGCAAAATACATCGAACCATACAAAGATCCAGAAAAACAAGACAAAATAAAAAGACTCTACAACAATTATGAAGCCTGTAAAAACTGCAAAGCACGAAACAAATGTTTAACAGGCAAACAAACACACAAAACCATCACAGAATACGGATCAGAAATGCAAAAAGCAATGAACGAAAAAATGGAAAAACAGGAATATAAAGACGAATACGGTAAAAGATCAAGCGTTGAAGGACCATTTGGAATATTCAAAGAACAATTCCAAATAGAAAAAGAAGTAGTCATCGGAATGGTAAAAACAGAAGAAAGAATAAACTTAGATGCATTAGCATATAATTTAATACGACTACACAACATAAAACAAGAAATAAAAAACACAACAGAAGATTTAGAAGATTTCTGCGAAAGCATATCCATTAAAAACCAATTAAAACTTGATGTAACAATATTTTAAAAAAATCAACAAGTCAGCCAAAATTCAATTTTGGCGGACACCCAATATTAATATAAAATTCGCTATTTAATCAGAATATGTGTGCATAATTAATACCATATTTTTCATAACATTAAACATCAATTAAACAAAATAATAATAGCTGTCAAATAAGCTGCTCATCTATGAAAATATCCTATTCCACAGTAAAAAAAAAAGAAATAAATTTTAAGAAAAGCATCTTAAAATTTATTGGCTGGCCCAAAGGCCGTGTAAGTTACAGAATTCCCTTGCAATTGCTTCGTTTGCAGCAAGTAAATCTGCATCAACAGTAAATGTAGCTTTTGGAACATCGCCTGGTTTGAAATGTTTGATATATCTTTCATCACCAACGATTAATTCAACAAATTGGATGAAATGGTCATCGTCCATCGGATGTTGAACTTCACCAACAGCAACTGTAACTTCATTCCCATCAACTGATATAACCGGAACATGTTTAGGAGCTTTATCTCCTTCAGTTTGAGGTTCGATTATATTTTTAGAAGAGTCACAGCAAGCTTTTTCTTCGTGTGCATCTACTAAAACTTCAACTATGCTTCCGCAGTCTTCACATTTGAATATTTTTCCATATTCTACCATACAAACATCTCCTCATAATAATTTAAAGAAAGT
>UQAI01000106.1 GCA_900538885.1 uncultured Mollicutes bacterium | reverse complement strand
GTTACCTAGTAACATTCATCGTAACATTAAGTGGATTAGTAATCGTACTTAGAAAAAGAAAATAATAAGAAATAAGTATATATGTGGGTAACCATATATATACTTTTCTTTTTTTCTTCTTGCATAAATAAATAATATATGTTAAAATAATATCAAAAGGAGATTATATATATGAAAAAGAACTTGAAAAGAATAATATTTATCTTTACATTAAACTTGTGCATTTTTAGTTTAACGTGCTTTATAACAAAAACTAATATTAATGCAAGTGAAAATTATTTAGAAACAGTTAGTGAAAATGGAAAAGGTAGTTGGACGCCTTCTGAAATTACTTCTCAAAATTTATATGGTATGACATATACACATATGCTAGGTAATACTAAGGCCGCTACATATAATAATGATCAACAAATTAATGTTTTCAGTATGAAAACAGATGGTGTATACTCTAAACTTGTTAACTGGGCATATCAAGACAGAACATATGGCTATAGAAAAGCTACACTAGATGTTGTTGCGAAAAACTATGAAGAAACTCATCCTGGATGGATTGTTCTTGGTGGTATAAATGCTGACCAATATGCGGTACGTGCACAATACATTAATAAAGTTCCAATGTTTCCGGCACCATTCTATCCGTTAATTATGGACGGTGAAAGAAGATTTGGATATGGCTTAACAGGCAATTCAAATAATTATGTAGGTGTAACTAATGATCCTAATAATCCATTTATATATGAATCAAATATAAAAGGATACTATTTATATACAGTAGATGAAAATAATAAAGTAACAGGTGAATATAAAGTTGATAAATTTAATGCTGAACCTGGTGCTAACGAAACGGCTGTGTGGATGGCGGTTGAAAAAGTAACAAAAACTGATGCTGTTTCTCATACAACATATGAAGTAATAGGTGATAATGTCTTCTATGTAAGCAATGCTGAACTTGCTTATGTAAGCAATGGTCCAGAATATGAAACTATGTCTACATATGCTGGTTTTGGACGCGGAACTATTGATGCTACCCCAAACACTTGTGTAGTTGATAAAGGTCAATTTGCGATTGAAACCACAAACCAACAAGTTGCAAATGCTTTAAATGTTGGCCAAAAGATAATAGTACAAATCGCTTATGAAAATGAAAATATGAATAATGTTGAACTTTCAATAGGATTCCATAGCGCTCAAAGAAAAAATGATGTCGATGTTGAAGGTCAAGGTTCATATGATACACAAGTGTATAGTCGTTCTATTTTTGGAAGAAAATCGGATGGTACATATGTACTTGTAACTGTAGATAAGAGAGATGGTAAATTCCATGGTATGACACAAGATGAATCTAATGCTTTATTAAAATCGCTAGGGGTAGTAGAAGCTTATCAACAAGATGGTGGTGGCTCAGTATGTGCAACATTAAGAAATTCATTTGGTACTTTTGATATAGTTAATACTCCAAAAGATGGCTCAACACGTGCTAATTTTAACGGTTTACTATTTGTTGTAAGAGATCCTGGATATAAGGTAAATACTGCTAAAAATACTAGAACAACGATTGAAATAGTAAGAGAAGAAAACGAAAATAGTAAATTGGTTAAAAATATGGTTATTACTGTCGATGGCAAACAACACTCAATGTCAGGTGATAAGCTAACAATAGATGGACTAAAAGAAGATACTGAATATAATGTAACATATACATTTGATATGTACAACGAGAAAAATGGTGAATATGAAAGTGTATCATATTCTGTTCCAACTAAAACAAAACCATTTGTTATTCCAGATAGCGGTATCGTATTTACAGAAATTAACAAAACAAGTGTCAAAGCAGTAAAACGGGAAACTGAACAATCATCATGGATACAAGATGTAGTTATTGAAATAGATGGCAATGAATATCAAATGGGTTCAGCCAATGAATTATTAATTGAAGGATTAGTTAGTGAAAATCGTTATGATGCAAATATCAAATATACAGTTGTAGAACCATCAACAGGAAATGTATATCATAATACAGAAGAAAGATCGTTTACAACTTTAGCTTATCAACTACCAACAGTTAAAATAAAAATAGCTAGTCTTCGTGCAACATCAATGATTGTACAAGTAATATATACTGATGACGATGATGTTGTGACAGACGCAGAATTAGTATGTAATGATAAGACATATAAATTATCTAGCAAAACAAGTAGTCAAATAATATCTGACTTAGACTTTGAAAACAATATATATACTCTAAAAGTAGTGTTAACTTATAAAGCAGGAAAATTTAGAGATGTTATTGAAAGCGAAGAAATAAAAGTAGGAAAAGGCACAGTGACTGAAATCAAACATAGTATTAACTATGAACTAGATGGAGGAAAACTAGAAGGAGCCCCTACAGAATATGTAGAAGGC
>UQAI01000105.1 GCA_900538885.1 uncultured Mollicutes bacterium | reverse complement strand
CTTTTTCAATACTTTTTTTAATTTTTTTATTTTTTTTAGTATATTCTTTGACTTTTCATTTTTTTAGACTATAATTAAGGGTGAAAACAAATGAGAAGAAATAGTAAAATATTAATTATTAAATAGTGAGTGGTGGGTAGTGGAAACATCATTAATATCGATATTTGAATGGAACTTTGATGTGAAAAGAGGAAATGCTTTTTCGTAATCTATGCGTTAAATGAATGAGGAAAGTTTTTACTTTTAAATTAAGGTGGTACCACGATTATGTCTTTTAGTCGTCCTTTTCAATAGAAAAGGGCGTTTTATTTTATTTATAAGGGGTGATTATATGAAAACAATCGTATCAGGAATTCAGCCTTCTGGCAAAATGACTTTAGGTAATTATTTAGGAGCAATTAAAAACTTTGTTGCGTTACAAGATAGTAGTGAAGAACAAGACTTTTTAGTTTTTGTTGCGGACTTACATGCAATTACTGTCCCACAAGACCCAAAAGCACTACGCAATAACATTCGTTCGCTTGTTGCGGTGTATCTTGCTTGTGGCCTTGACCCTAAAAAAGTTTCCTTATTTATTCAGTCTGAAGTTCATGAACACGCAGAACTTGGCTATTTATTACAAACCATAACTTATATTGGTGAACTTGAAAGAATGACCCAATACAAAGATAAAATGGTAAAACAAGTATCAGGAGTTTCTTCTGCTCTTCTTACTTACCCTGTACTTATGGCCGCAGACATTTTACTATATAATGCGGATGCTGTTCCCGTGGGTGAAGACCAAAAACAACATCTAGAGATTACAAGGGACTTAGCTCAACGTTTTAATAGTAGATATTCTGAAACATTTAAGCTACCTGAGCCATTAATACCTAAGAATGGTGCAGCCAAAATTATGTCTTTACAAGAGCCAACTAAGAAAATGTCAAAATCAGATCCTATTGATAAAGCTTGTATCTTCCTACTTGATGAACCAAATGTAATTAGAAAGAAAATTGCAAGCGCTGTAACTGATAGTGATGGTATCATCAAATATGATCCTATCAATAAACCTGGTGTTTCTAACCTTTTAACTATTTTAAGTGTTGCTTCTAATAAGGATATTAAAGTTTTAGAAGAAGAATATCAAGGACGTGGCTATGGTGAATTTAAAAAAGATGTTGCGGAAGCTGTTGTCAATATGCTTGAACCAATTCAAAAACGTTATAATGAATTATTAAATAGTGATGAAATTGACCGTGTACTTGATGAAGGAAGAGAAAAAGCATCTTTTCTTGCCCGTAAAATGGTAAGTAAAGTAAAAAGAAAAATGGGTTTAGGAAGAAAATAATATAGAAAAAGCTGTGTATTTTAAAATGAAACGGTAAAATACACAGTCTTTTATTTATAGGGAAATCGCACTTTTACAAACATTGTATAATATAATTGAAAATAATATGCTTGGCAATAGGTCGGAATTTCGATATAATATAGCTGGGTGATAACATATGACATTGCAGAAATTAATTGAAAATAATAATTATACTTTGTATAGATTTTCTAAAGAAAGTATGATTCCTAAAACTACATTGTTAGATTTATGTAGTGGAAAAACTAGCATTTATAAATCCCAAGCTATAACAATTAAAAAAATCGCTGATACATTAGGAGTATCTATGGAATATATAATGTCATTGGAAGATATAAATAATGATTATCTAGAGTTTAATATTCCTACTTTTTTAAAAGATTCAATTAGTAAGTTTAACGAAAACTTAAAAACATCACTCTATGACATTTATTATTGTACATTACAAAGCGATATTAATGTCGCAGAAGTTGAAGGTTATATTTCTCCAAATCAAGCAAGGATTTTAAGAAAAAAATATTTAGGAGTAGATAATAATGATTGATTTTACAAATATGATTCGTAAAATTAAAAATATGAATTATAGTAATAGCACTATTTCTGAATATATAGGTATGATATTACTGTAAACAAAATTTACAAGAATCAAACCTTTTATTATTTTTATTGCTTTAAAAATAAGGTATTCTTATATGAACGAGTTGAGCGCCTTATTTTAACGTTTATATTTTCTTTATAAGTTTAAAACTATTTTAACTATGTAGAAATGAAATTTTCTTATAAATAAGGATAAGAACCATTATAACTCTTTTAAGACTTTTTAACTGTCTAAATCTTCTACACTATAATTTATTGCATTATCTATCCCTTTATAAAGCGTTATACATTGTTTGTGTTTACTGCCACAACTACTATAAAATGTTGTGTAAATTTTTACTTTGTCAAACATTTTACTATCAAGTAATATCTTTGTATAGTCTTGTTTTATCCGTTCGACATTTAATAAAAAATAAAGCAAGTCTTTACATCTAAACGCTGTCACTCTTTCTTTTATATCTGTTGTATTATAAATAAAAATAGCAGCGGTATTATATTTTCCAGTCATTTTCTTATACCTCCTTATTTGACTAATTAATTACAATATAATTATATCATATTATTTTTATCATTTAAAATAATTTATTTTTATGCATATACATAAATAATATTTACGTAAAAATCAAATCCTGTTATAGCATTTTTCAAAAAAATAAAA
>UQAI01000104.1 GCA_900538885.1 uncultured Mollicutes bacterium | reverse complement strand
ATAATACCAATGTTTTATTACAGTCTATATTTTACCAATAATCATTTACATTACTTTTCTTTTTTAGATTGTTTTTTACTTTAATAATTTGTCTCAATATGGTATAATTATTATGAGAAAGAAGTGATTATGTGGATAACAAGATTGAAATTATCAGTTATAAGCATAATGGTGTACTTCATAGAGTTTGGCAAGCAGCTTATGTTATTCGCCAAACAAGTGATATGATAGTAATTGTCAATGATCGCGCTAATGTTATTGATGGAGATGGTAGAAGATGGAAGACCAAAGAGCCTGCGGTTTGTTATTTTTTTAAAAAATATTGGTTTAATATAATTTGTATGCTTCGTGGTAATGCAATCTACTACTATTGTAATTTAAGTTCACCTTATGTAAAGGATAGTGAAGGACTTAAATACATAGATTATGATTTGGATGTAAAGGTCTTCCCTAGTGGAGATAAAGTAATACTTGATCGAGATGAGTTTGATTTTAATAAAGTTGATTATGGCTATTCACAGCCGTTAATCAACATAGTAGAAAAAGAATTACAAGTTTTACTAAACCGTATAGATAAAGGGTTATTGCCATTTAATTCAGAAGTTGTATTGAGTGATTACGCTATCTATTGTAACTTGAAAGAACAGGCCAAAAGAAAAGCCCGTAAAAAACTATTTAAGAAAAAAGAAATGTCTGAAGAGTAGATTTTCAGATATTTTTTCTTTTTGATTCATATTTTCAAACCTTAAATCATAAATTTAGATAGAAGGAGAAATTAATATGAGTGAGAATATTATACGTGAAGTTGTCACCCGCACCAAAGGGGAGATGTATTTAGGAATCGTCGGTCCAGTTAGAACCGGTAAAAGTACTTTTATTAGAAAATTTATGGAATTAAAGGTTTTACCTTATATTACGGATGAAGAAAGTTATCATAAAGTGGTAGATGAACTACCACAAAGTGGTGAAGGTAAGACCATTATGACAGTTGAACCTAAGTTTGTTCCAAGTAATCAAATGACCATAACAATTGAAGAAAATTTAAACTTAAGTGTTAGATTAGTTGATTGTGTCGGCTATGTAATACCTACTTCAAAAGGTTATTTAAATGAAGATGGAACTAATAGACTTGTTCAAACACCATGGTTTAGTGAGCCAATTCCATTTGATGATGCTGCAGGAATTGGAACAAGAAAGGTTATTGAATCACATTCAAATATTGGTATTTTATTATCAAGTGATGGTAGTTTTGGTGAATTTGGTCGTGATGAATATGAAAAAGTAGAAGAAAGTATGGTCAATGAATTAAAACAAATTAATAAACCATTTGTTTTAGTGATTAATACCACTAAACCTGGTGATGACGAAACTAAACAATTAGTTAGTGACCTAAAAGTAAAATATGAGATATCAGTTGTTGCTTTGGATGTTAAAAATTTAACAACTTCTGATGTGGATAATGTTTTAAAAGAAGCATTAAATGAATTTGATATTTCGGAACTAAATTTAGGTGTGCCATCTTGGGTTAATGCTTTAGACGATGATATTAGTTTTAAACATCAATTTTCAAAAGTGATATCAGAAACAACAGGCAATTACCGAAAAATGAAAGATGTTTTTGAAATTCAAAAAACTTTAAATGATTGTGAATTATTCAAAAAAGTAGATATTTCAAGTGTCGATGCAGGCAGTGGAATAGTGGATATTGACTTATCAATAAGTGATGAAATTTATAATCAAATAGTTGATGAAATCTTAGGTACACCAATTGAAGATAAAGGAGCTTTAATTTTAACTCTTCAAAAATTCAAAACGGCAAAAAAAGTCTATGATAAAGTAGGTAATTTAGATAAAGTATACCAACTAGGTTATGATATTACAGTTCCATCTGTTGATGATATGCGTCTTGAAGAACCAGAACTTTCAAAACAAGGAAGTCGTTATGGAATTAAATTGAAAGCCTCAGCAAGTGCATTGTTAATTACAAAAGTAGATGTTGAATCAACCTTTGAACCAATTATCGGAGGTGTTGAACAAGCAACAACATTAGTTGAGCACATGAAAGAAAATTATCAATCAAATCCAAGTGCCATCTGGGATAGTGAAATTTTTGGACGTAAACTTGGTGATGTTATCAATGATGGTATCAAATTAAAGGTTAGTCAAGTGCCAGAAGTAGTTCTTGAAAAGTATTCTAAGAGTATTGCGAAAGTAATTAATAATGGCAAGGGCGGAGTGATTGCGATAATTCTTTAAGGTCTTAAAAGACCTTTTTTCTTATTTTTGTAAAGTAAATACTAGTTTTTTTGATAAGCATTATTGTTGTCAATTATTGTAAAAAATAGTATAATTATATTGGTGATTGAAATGACAAAAAGTGAATTAATTAAAGAAATCCATAAAAATAATGATTATAACTATGTAGAGATTGAATCTCTTATAAATCAAACCTTTGAAACTATTATGAATGCTCTTGCAAAAGAAGATAAGGTCGTAATTAGTGGCTTTGGAACTTTTGAAAAATATTATCAAGATGGGTATAATGGAATTAACCCTGCTACTGGATCAAAAATATTTGTGGAAGGTAGTTATAAAATTCGTTTCAATGCCAGCAAAAAACTAAAATCAATGATGAAGTAAGTAATTTTAATCACATAAGAACTTTAGACAGGTAAAACTGTCTTTTTTTTATACTTTTTCGAAATTTAGCCTTTCTATAAAAAATTTTGAGATTTTGAGATTTTAAGATTTTAAGATATAAATCAAAAAATT
>UQAI01000103.1 GCA_900538885.1 uncultured Mollicutes bacterium | reverse complement strand
TAGTTTGTAAATATCATATGTTAATTTCTTTGAATATATCATATGTTAATCAGACAAAAACGATTAAAAATTCGGTTTAAGTGACAAAAAAAAGATAATTTGTTATAATATATGAAAGAAAATAAAGAAAAAGAAGGTAATACAAATGGCTAAACAAACCAAAAAAGGAATAAAAAAACCAAATATCTTTGCCTGGATATTTTATACTTTTTGTTCACGTGTTTTTCTATTTTTTAAACATCATATCAAATATGATCGTAAAGCATTCAAAAAACGTAACAAAAAAGAAGGTTGCATTGTAATTTATAACCATGATTCAAATTTTGATCACTACATAACAACGGCCTCATTTAAATATACAAGAACACATTATGTTATTACTAGACATTTTTATTTTAGTAAAAAATTACGTAAAATTCTAGATATTGTTGCGGCGGTACCACGTGAACAGTTTAAATCAGATATTACATCAATCAAAACTATTAAAAAAATAATAGATAGTGGTGGAATTATTACGATTGCCCCAGCAGGTCAAATAGCTGTTCATGGTGAAATGCCTTATATTGATAAAGCTATAGTTAAATTACTCAAGTTTTGTAAAGTTGATATTTACGCTCTTCAAATGCATGGGAATTATCTTGCATATCCGAAGTGGCATAAGGTTAAAAGATCATTTCCGCTACACACTAACTTTGTAAAAGTGATGTCAAAAGAAGATTTACAAACATTAAGTGATGATGATATTTATGGTAATGTCGTAAAATATCTTGATTTTTGTGATTTAGATGAACAAAAAGTAAATCCTAAAGTTATTAAGAGTAAAGATTTAATTAAAGGTCTTGATAATATTCTTTATTATTGCCCTAAATGTAAATCAAAATATACATTAACTGCTGAAAATAATCGATTAGTATGTTGTAAATGTCACAATACCGTAAGAATGGATGAATATGGTTTCTTACGACCAGTTGGTGATGACTGTATAATGTTTGAAAATGAAGCAGAATGGTACAAATATCAAAAAGAATTACTTAAAAAAGAAATTAAAGAAAACAAATTACATATCGAAGGCGATTTCTTATTGAAAAGAAATATTAATGATGAATGGACCTTAGAGGATGTTGGTACTGGAAAGTTAGTGCTTACTAATAATAGTTTTTACTATGATGGAACTATTTTAGATAAACATGTTCTTAAACAGTTTAATTTAGAACAACTTATCCAAATTCCATTTGATGTTGCGGTAAGACTTACCGTACCAGATGATGAAGGAACTTTCCAATTTAGACCTTTGAATAATCCAAAACAAATAATGGAATACGTCCAAGCAATTGATGCTATGCGTGAATTAAGACAAGAAGAGAATAAATAGGTAAGTTTATGGCAGTATATAAAAGTGTTAAACCAACATATTATGATGAATCACTAAAAGCAGTAGTAAAACTACCTAAAACTAAATTAACACTTTCAGGCGCAATCGTTGGTGAACTACTAAATGTTGAAACCGTTGGATCATATGAAAAGGAAAAAGTTCAAAAGATACAAATAATTGAAAAGTCACCATTTAGAGTAAAACCAGAATGCAAAGTGTATGACAAATGTGGTGGTTGTGCCCTTCAACACATCAAATATGAAGAGCAACTAAACATTAAAACGAAAGCCATTCAAACTTTATTTGATCAAAAGCTAAATAATAAGGTTGTGGTTAAACCAACAATGGGAATGACTAAACCTTATAACTACCGAAATAAAAGCCAAGTAGTATTTAAGTACGACCATGGAAAAATGTTAAGTGGCTTTTATGAAGAAAAAACTCACAATGTCATTGATTATCAAGATTGTGCCTTACAAGATGTAGAATGTAATAAAATTTTAGCAACTATCAAAGAAATGATGATTAAAATGCGAATTAGCGCATATGACGAAGACAAAAAAACCGGAATTATGCGTCATGTTCTAATTAAAACCTCAAATACCACAAAAGAAGCTTTAGTTGTGCTTGTTACAGGAACTGAGAACTTTCCTGGTCGTAATAACTTTGTTAAAACCATTACCTCAAGACATCCCAATATAAAAACTATTATTCAAAACATCAATAACCGTAAAACAAGTGCGGTTATGGGCGAAAAAGAAATGATTCTTTTTGGTAAAGGTTATATCACCGATGAATTACTAGGATATAAATTTAAGATTACTTCTAAATCTTTTTATCAAATTAATTATGAACAAACCAAAGTACTATACCAAAAAGCAATTGACCTTGCGAAAATAACTGAAAATGATATTTTACTTGATGCATATTGTGGGGTTGGAACTATTGGTATTATTGCCTCAAGCAAAGCCAAAAAAGTAATAGGGGTAGAACTAGTAAAAGATGCTGTTGATAATGCAATTTATAACGCCAAACTCAATAATATAAAAAACATTAGTTTCTTCTGCCAAGATGCAACTCAGTTTATCATCAATATGGCCAGAAAAAAAGAGCAACTAGATGTATTAATTATGGACCCACCTAGAAGTGGCTCAACAAAAGAATTTTTAAGTGCCGTCTTAAAACTTGCTCCAAAACGCATAGTCTATGTTTCTTGTAATCCTTATACCCAAGTAGAAGACCTTAAAACCCTACTTAATGATTATATGATTATGACGATTCAACCAGTGGATATGTTTCCCCAAACTTCACATGTTGAAACAATTACGTTGCTATGTCTTAAAAATGCGAAGAAGTAGAAAAATACGCAGAAACTATGATGTTTGCTCATTTTATAACGACTATGTCTTTAATATAAATGATAATTATAAAGAAAAAGTCACAAAGGACTATCTTCAAGTATGAATGTTAAAATAAAAGTACCCAATTGTGTTCATATAAGAATCACCAATTCGGTTCTTCAAAGTTTTTTGTGTTTTTGTGTGATTTAATAAAAATATTAATAAAT
>UQAI01000102.1 GCA_900538885.1 uncultured Mollicutes bacterium | reverse complement strand
AAAAAAGTAGTTATAAAATAATTAAAAAAAACTATTATGTAATAAGGAGCAATTATGTTTACATTTATATTAAATAATCTATTATTGGGAGTAGGGTTATCAATGGATGCTTTCTCCGTTTCACTTGCTAATGGATTTAATGAGCCTAAGATGAGAAAAATTAAAGTTTTATGTATTGCAGGAGTATTTGGCTTATTTCAAGGTATTATGCCAATGATTGGCTGGGTTTGTGTACATACAATCGTCGAAAAATTTAAAGTATTTGAATATTTTATTCCATGGATTGCCTTAATTCTTCTACTTTATATTGGCGTGAAAATGGTCTTTGGGTATTTAAAAAAAGGTAAAGAGGAAGAAGAAGCCGAAAAAATGAGCCTACATACTTTATTCATTCAAGGTATTGCGACATCAATAGATGCCCTATCAGTTGGTTTTACAATTGCCGAATACAGTTTAAATATGGCAATAATCAGTGTTTTAATAATAGCTTGCACTACTTTCATCATTTGTTTAGTTGGGGTAGTATTAGGAAAAAAATTTGGTACAAAATTTTCAAGTAAAGCCGAATTAATAGGTGGAATTATATTAATTTGTATAGGCTTAGAAATTTACATTAGCGGAATGATTTCCTTATATTCATAATAACCATAAAACTCTATTAAATTCTCACACATAAAGCTCTATGAAATTCTCTACATTTGACATTTAGCCCTAGTTGTAGTATAATATATGCGTATCATTTGATGCTAGTATTATGAAAGGAAGATTAGTATGAAAAAGTTTGGTCAATATTACATCAATCTTTTTAAGAAGTATGGTGTTTTAGTCCCTATTGTTATTGTAGCATTAATTTTTATTGCATTACTATTTATGGATAAAAATAACGTATTTAGTTCTTTATTAGATAATAGCAAAGCTGGATTTATCGTTCTTACCGTTGTAGGTGGTGTGGTAATGGTAGCATGCGGTGTATTAGTTGTATTAAAAGTGAAAAATGCAGAAGTGACAGTTGTTGACTTGTGTTTAGAAATGATTTCAGGATTATCATTGATTATGTTAATTATGTTTTGTTTTGAACCAGGTAAGTTAGGATCTGTTGTTACTATATTAAAATGGGTTATTACAGCAATTTTATTAATAGGAAGTTTAGCCATTAGTTTTGTAAGGGCAAAAACAATAGAAGAATAAGCGCTAAGGCGCTTTTTTCTTTTGCCTAATCAAAAACGTTTTCAAATGGAAATTCATTGCAATTTAAAAGTTATATGGTAAAATATATGTGAAGCTAATAAATCGTATAAATTCGATAATATGGTTCGAAAGTCTCTACCCTGTTGCCTTAAATGACAGGACTACGATTAAAAGTAAGTAACTAAAGTTACTCTTTTTCCGTTGCGAGAGACAAGATGTCTCTCTTTTTGTTTTATTTATTCATGTTTTATTGGCTTCAAAAATAATCAGGAGGAAAACATGAAAAAATTTTTAAACAAGGTTTTCAAAATAGAAGAAAACCAAACGACAATTAAGACCGAAATAATTGCCGGTATCACAACTTTTTTTGCAATGTGTTACATCATAATTGTAAATCCTAATCAAATGACTGGATTCTTACAAATCGATGGTGCATCACAAATTTGGAATGCTTGCTTCATTGGTGGAATTCTTGCGGCTGTAATCGCGACACTATGTATGGCCTTTATCGCTAATAAACCATTTGCCCTTGCTGCAGGTATGGGACTTAACTCATTCTTTTATGTCTCATTCATAATTCCGTGTTTATTATTTGATAAAGAAACAGGAGGATTGATAAAAGCTGAAACTCCTTTAGTGGATGGTTATCAAGCAGGTCTTGTAATTATTTTATTATCAGGTGTTATATTCTTGCTTTTATCAGTTACGGGTCTTAGAAAATATATTGCGAAAGCATTACCAAGTTCTCTTAAAACAGCAATTCCGGCTGGTATTGGTTTATTTATAGCATTTATTGGTCTACAAAATAGTGGTATTGTAGTTCCTAATCAATACACTGCTGTTGCATTAACTAATTTTACACAAGGCCCTGCAACTGCAATCCCGGCTATTGTAGCGTTTATAGGCTTAATGTTAATAATTGTATTTACAAAATCAAAAGTTAAAGTATTAAATAAAACAGCGATCATTCTAGGAATTCTTTGTTCAAGTGCATTGTATTATATTTGTTGCTTAATATTTAAAGTTGAAATTCCTAAAGTTAGCAGCATTTCAATTGGCACAACTTTTAAAGATTGGTTTGAAGTTGGTTTAGGTGGTTGCTTTAAAGGTTTCAAAACAGTATTTGAAGGAAAGTTATTAGGTGGTGTAATTAGCGTAGTAATGTTAGCTATTACTTATTCACTTGTTGATATGTTTGATACACTTGGCACAGTTTATGGTGCGTCAGCTGAAGCTGGTATGTTGGATGAAAATGGAGATCCAATTGACCTAGGTAAAGAAATGTTATGCGACGCAATTGGTACAGTAGTTGGTGCTGGTACTGGTACATCAACAATCACAACATTTGTTGAATCGAGTGCAGGTGTTGCGGCCGGAGGAAGAACAGGTCTTGCGGCATTAGTTACAGCTAGTTTATTTATAGTTTGTCTATTTGCTTCACCTATTGTTAAGTACGTTCCACAATGTGCAACTGCTTCAGCATTAATGTATGTTGGTATCTTAATGTGTAAAAATATTGTGAAGGTAGATTTTAGCGATATTGCTTCTGCTGCAACCGCATTTATAACTTTTATTATGATGATTGCAACATATTCAATCAGTAATGGTATTATGATTGGTGCTATCACTTATGTGATTATAACTTTATTAACAGGTAAATATGGTAAAAAAGATATTGTTGTTACAATTATCGCATTACTTGGTATTTTAAGATTTGCCTTTGTGGCAATGTAAGGAGGAAAGTCAAATGTTAAATATGATGAATATAAATCTAAATAATAATACTGAAATGTTTAACATTTG
>UQAI01000101.1 GCA_900538885.1 uncultured Mollicutes bacterium | reverse complement strand
TAGCCAACACGCATATTGTAGCTTAATCCCTTGCCGTCACTATCGTTATTATTTTCAGGAATTAAAAGACAATTATTAAAGGTTATTCAATGGAATGATGATACTACCGATACCATCGTTTATCGCTATCCAATGGAAGATCGCGATGAAATTATGAATGGTTGCCAGTTAATTGTAACTGAATCACAATGTGCAATGCTTGTTAGTGGTGGTCAAATTTGTGATGTCTATGGTCCTGGTACTCATTCACTTACTACAAATAACATGCCTATTATCACAAAACTTGCAAGTTGGAAATATGGGTTTGATTCACCATTTAAAGCAGATGTTTACTATGTAAATACTAAACAATTTATCAATATGAAATGGGGGACTTCAACTAAAGTTTCAATGCGTGATAAAGATTTTGGTATTATTCGTGTTGGTGGTCGTGGTACTTACTCATTTAAGATTGAAGATGCTCCAAAATTTATGCGTGAAATTTTTGGTACTAACCGTGAATATACGACAAGCGCATTAATGGAATATTTTAAGAGTATTATCGTTTCAGGTTTTACTAATGTTTTAGGTGAAGCCGCAATGTCAGCGCTTGACTTGCCAGCAAAATTATTAGAATTTGGAGATCATGTTAAACATGTTACAGATCCTGATTTTGATGCGATTGGTGTTACCGTTGTTAATTTAAAAGTTGAAAGTGTTGCTTTACCAGAAGAAGTTGAAAAGGCAATCGACCAAAGATCATCTTTAGGCGCAATGTCTGGTGTTTTAGGCGAATTTACACAATATCAAACTGCCCAAGCAATTCGTGATGCTGCAAACAACCCTAATGGTGGAATGGCATCAGCAGGTGTAGGTTTAGGAGCAGGTGTTGCAATTGGTCAAGCAATGGGCCAAGCGATGGGTCAAGCTTTAAATAATAATAACAATAATCAAAATACTAGTGCATCAGGAGTTGTATGCCCTAAATGCCATACGAGTCTTCCTGCTGGTTCTAAGTTTTGTAACAATTGCGGTGCTGCTGTAAATCAAAATAGTTTTTGTACAAATTGTGGTTCCAAAGTTGTTCCAGGCTCTAAGTTCTGCAATAATTGTGGTCAAAAATTAAATTAGTGGATAGTTATGGATGTAAATACAGAAGAACTTGAATTAAAACAAGCTGAAGCTGAAGATTATAGTTGTCCTCAGTGCGGTGCGCCAGTTAGTTATAACCCTAACACATGCATGCTTGAATGTAGTTATTGTGGGTTTAAACAAAAAATAGATGGTCAAACAAGTGATGAAGAATTTTCATTTGAAGATGCTGATAAAAATGCTGATTCATCATGGAATGCCGATACTAAAGTAATTAAATGTGAAAACTGTGGAGCTGAAAATGTTGTTGCGAATGACGCTATAAGTAGTACTTGTCCTTTTTGTGGATCTAATCAAGTAATAGATACAAGTGAACTTGCGGGAATAAAACCTCATCGGATAATTCCTTTTCAAGTCTCACTAACTGATGCCAAGGCGACTTATATAAAATGGGTGAAGAAAAGATTTTTCTCTCCTAAAGCTGTGAAAAAGCAAAGGGTAAAAGTAAATGTTAGCGGAGTATATTTGCCGATATGGACGTTTGATACTGATACTTTTACCAAGTATGATGGGTATTTAGGTGAATATTACACAGTAACAGTTGGTAGCGGTAAAAACCGCCATACCGTAACTAGGACAAGATGGTTCCGTATTAGTGGAACAACTCAACTTGCTTTTGATGATATTGTTATAAATGCTGGAGTTCAAATCACTCAAAGTGAAATAAATCGTATTAGTCCATTTGGTACGAATGAATCATATTTATATGAAAAAAAATACCTTGTTGGTTTTACGGCTGAACATTATCATGTTAAGTTAAACACCGCATGGGATAATGCGAAAACAATAGTAGCACCGAAGATTAAGATGAAAATATTAAGTAAATACCATTATGATGTTGTTGGTAAAATTGATATGAAAACTAATTACAATAACATTAAATATAAGTATGTATTAATCCCCGTTTGGATTGGTACTTACCGTTATAATAATAAAACGTATCGCTTTTTAGTAAATGGTGAAACTGGAAAGTTATCTGGCAAAGCTCCAACTTCAGCACTTAAAGTTACAATACTTGTATTATTAATTGTGCTTGTAGCAGTCGCTGTTTTACTTATTGCTTATTTTAGTGGTTCAATTGAATAACTCACCAATTAGGTGGGTTTTTCCACTAACAAGAATTATTAGAAAGATTAAAGGAATGATTAATTATGGATGATAAGTTATCAAAATTAATAGTTAGTGCTCTCCAAGAGGATAGTTACAATAACGATGTAACTACGCTTAGTATTATTGATAAAAACAAAATAGTATCTGGTAATTTTGTTGCGAAAACTACTGGAATTGTTTCTGGCACCAACATTGTTAAAGCCATATATCAATATATAAACCCTAAAATTAGTGTTACAATTCACCGATCAAATGGAAGTTACGTTAATAGAGGGACGGTTATTATAACCCTTAAGGGCCCAATGCGTGATATTTTAAAAGGCGAAAGAACAGCTTTAAATTTTATTAAGCATATGAGTGGGATTGCGACCATGACTAATCGATATGTAACCGAAATTAAAGATTTAGATTGTCGTATTCTTGATACTAGAAAAACAACTCCTTTACTTAGGGCTTTGGACCAACAAGCAATTAGAGATGGTGGTGGCTTTAATTATCATATGAATTTGAGCGATCATATCTTAATTAGAGATAGTCATATTATTGCATCAGGTGGTATAAAAGAAGCAGTAGACCTAGTAAAAGAGCGACAAAAGGTTGATTTGCCAATCGAAGTAGAGGTTAAGAATAAGGAACAATATTTAGCAGCCCTTAATACTAGTTGTGATGCAATTGTTCTTGATGATATGACAAACGAAGAAATTGAATCATTACTTAGCATTCAAAATACCAAAAAGAAAATAGCTGTTAGTGGTGATATTTCCTCGAAACGAGTTAGGAGTATCGCAAAACTTGGGGTTAACTATATAATTGTTAATGGACTTGTAGAAGAATATAGTCAAATGAAAATAGAACTAAA
>UQAI01000100.1 GCA_900538885.1 uncultured Mollicutes bacterium | reverse complement strand
TCAATAGAAAAAAGGGGCAAACCTAATTTCATAGGTTATTTAACAGCCCCTTTTTCTTAAAAAATAATAATTGATAAAATAAAACCAAGCGTAGTACACACAAAACCTAGTAAGAATTGTTTTAAAGTATGTCTGTTTAAATATAAAGATGCCCACATTGAAGAAAAAAGAATAATTGAACATGGGATAAAGTACCAAATATTTATAAAATAACAGACATAAATTAATGGTCCAAAGATTCCTGCCGCATGTCCACTTGCTTTAATTTTGAAAAGATTAAAAATACTTAAGAAACATACCGTGAAAAAGTATGTACTAATAAATGTCATTTCAAGTCTTGAAAACTTACAACAAATACTAATAATAAATGCAGCTAAATAGCCAATAAAACTAAAAATAAAAGCAAGAAAACGTTGGCAACGTCTTAAATCTAAATTAGTTTTTTTCTTTACAATAATAAATGATACTAAATATGAAACTAACACAACTCCACCAATTAGGATTATAGGAATAATTACGGAAAAAACGGTTGGAAAACTATCACGATTGGTAAAATAGATAAGTAAGAATGCGGCAAAAAATAAATTTGTAGGAATTGTAATTAAACGAATAATTTTAGCTAAGCGTTTCATTTTACTTTTCTGGTGTTCTATCTTTACCATGATAGAAGAAAGAGATAAGCCCAGGTCCAGCATGTGAACCGATTATGCTTCCAATGATGGTATAGAAAACATCTTTAAATCCAATTTCATTTTTAACGATTTCACCAAGTATTCTTGCTTCACTATCTTCCATTGTGTGTGCAACATATAGAATTTGTACCTCAGGGTTAGTGACTGTATCTTTAATATATCTTTTTAATTTTTCAAAAGTTTGTTTTTTTCCGTGCCCAGTTGCCTCAACAAGTAGATGTCCCTCGATATCTAGCCTTAGAATTGGTTTAATACTTAAAATACTTCCAAAAACATTTGCAACTTTACTTACTCTACCACCTCTTGCTAAATATTTAAGAGTAGAAGTAGTATAATAAGTATTAATGCCACCTTTATATTTTTCTAAATATTCAGTAACTTCTTCAAAACTCTTACCAAGTGAACGCATAGTACTTGCTTCAATGGCTAATACTCCGTAACCAGCTGATGCCAAAGTTGAATCAACAATGTTTATAACAGTATTTGGATATTTTTCCAAAATCATTTCTTTAGCTTGAATAAAGTTATTGTAAGTGCTAGAGATAGCACTACCTAAACTGATATAAATGATTGGTAAATTCTCTTGTTGTAACTTTTCTAAAAAGTCATATGCTTGTTTAATATTAACAGCAGTAGTTTTAAAGATCATTCCATTCTTCATATCCGAATAAAACTTTTGTTTATCAGTATCATCCATTGTATCTTGATATACACTATTATCGCTAGAATAACTCATTAAAAATGGTCTAATATCATATTTTAAACAGGTTTCATAATTTAGATCACAACCTGAATCTGTTGAAATAATAAATTTATTGTTCACATTGTTCCCCCCCTTTTATTATAACTTATTATATATCTAATCAGATTAGATATATAATAACATAAAATCATTAAATGGTCAAGTAAAAAGAATTAAATAAGCATAACTATAATAGTAGTATTCTGTAAAATACTAGTTTAATAATAAAATGTAAAATAATTCTATTTCCCAAAATTAAAAAAATTTGCTTTTTGGGAAATAATGTGGTATAATAATAACGAGGTGATATGAATGAAACTTATTGAACGTGATTTTTATCTTGAAAAACTTAAAAATGTTATAGGTACACCAGACATAAAAGTCATTACAGGAGTGCGACGTAGTGGTAAATCTAAACTTTTAGAGAACTTTAAAGATTATATAAATAAAAATGTATCAAATGCTAACATCATACATATTAATTTTAATTTAAATAAATATGAAGAACTTAAAAATTATCACAAATTAAACGAATATATAGAAAATGCATATATAGAAGGAAAAAACAATTTTGTCTTAATCGACGAGGTACAACTTTGTCAAAATTTTGAATTGACTGTTAATAGTCTTCATGCAGAAGAAAAATATGACATTTATATTACAGGATCCAATGCCTTTTTACTAAGTTCTGATTTAGCAACTCTTTTTACAGGTAGAACTTTTGAAATTAAAGTGTATCCTTTTTCTTTTAAGGAATACTTAGAATATTTTGAGTTAAATGATAATTATAACGCATTTGAGTCCTACATTAAAGAAGGAGGTATGGCAGGTTCTTATCTATATCATGATATTGAATCTAAGTATGATTATATCAAAGAAGTTTTCAATACTCTTATTGTTCGGGATATAAGGCAAAAATATAGAATTAAAAATACTATATTAATGGATAAACTTGTAGATTTCTTAATGAATAATGTGTCAAATCTTACATCTTCCCGTAGTATTGCGGACACGCTTACTTTAGATAAAGATAAAATAAATCATAAAACTATCAACACTTATATTCAATATCTTTGTAATGCTTTCGCATTCTATCGGATTCGCAGATATGATATAAGTGGTAAAAAATATTTATCTTCAACGGATAAGTATTATTTAAGTGATCATGCATTTCGTTATGCAAGACTTGGTACTAAAAATCTTGATTATGGAAGAATTATGGAGAATATTGTTGCGATTGAATTGCTTCGCCGTGGGTATGAAGTATATGTTGGGGTGTTATATCAAAAAGAAATTGATTTTGTTGCGATGAAACGTAATGAAAAAATATATATTCAAGTCGCCGATAGTATTTCTGAAGAAAAAACTTTTCAAAGAGAAGTTGCTCCACTATTTCAAATTAAAGACGCATATCCAAAAATTATAATTTCGAGAACTCATCATGAAAAATATGATTATGAAGGTGTTTCTATAATTGATATAGCTGATTGGCTAGAAAATAAATAATTGTAAAAGTTGAAAAACTTATAAGCGGAATCATAATAAATAATTTATTGAATCCGCTTTATTTTTAAATTTTAAATGTTTGCTTTTGAATGTGATTTATTTATAATCCTTGACAATAATGCATAATAGGGGTATAATAATAAAGTAAAAAACAAACATATAGTT
>UQAI01000099.1 GCA_900538885.1 uncultured Mollicutes bacterium | reverse complement strand
TAGAATGTTTTAAACTTTTACAAAAATAAAATAAAAACAATTTAATCAAAAAGAACATATTGTCAGATTATATAAAGATGAATTTTATATAAACTATCTAAAAAATTATAAGCAATTAAAAACATAAAAAATACGAAATGCTAAAAATATATTTAAGAAGTTCTTTTCAATTGCTTGAATTTTGAAAATGACCAAATAAATGACCAAATAAATGACCAAATAAATGACCAAATAAAAGCTGATATTAGTGATTTTGGATTAGAAGTATTGAAATTAATTAAAAAGTTTCCAGGTATAAAAGTTCCTGAAATTGTTGAAAAATTGAGAATTAAAGATTTAGTTGTTAACTCTGACAAGGTGAGAAACGAAATTAAAAGAAATCTATTTAACTATATTGAATATGAAGGATCAAAGAAAACAGGTGGTTATTATTTGAAATAGTTTTTACTTAGTTTAAGGGGCTTTTGGATAGTTACGTATCACTCAGACACATTGATACTATGAATCACATATCACTGACACATGTGAGGAGTATGTAACTTACATATCAAAAATAAAGGAAAACATTATAAAAATAGGCTATTTTAGGCATAAATGCATGGATTCTACCTTCATAGCCACTGAAAATGCTATAGACATAGAGTATGGAAAAATAGTGTAAAGAGCATAATTAGTTTAATCTTAGTGTGTCGATTATAAAACTTTATACTAATAAACATAATAAGAAGAGTTCACTATGAAAGTCTCTGCTTATTTTTAACGAAATAGTAATTCTTTTTATGGTATAACTTGACTTTGGAGTTATGTCAAATAAATTAAAAAAACAATTAAAATTGTAATAGAGAGAAAAATAATAACCAATAGAATAGTTTTGTACTATTATCAACATGATAAGAATTTTACTCAAAACATTATTTTTTGTAAGTTTAATGTTGCGAAATCAGATAACATAACTCGATTTAAAAATAAAATCTATGTGGTAATATTCATATTGGTGCCACTAAATATCTTGTTTAAGTGTAAAAAAGTATAAAAAAATGCATAACTTTTCGATATACAAGTAAAAACTATTGATTTTTAATGCAATTGAGATATAGGGAGATATTGAATATGATACCAAGAATAGACTACATTAAAAAAATTAAGCCTTTTATTAACGTACAGTTAGTAAAGATATTACCTGGTGTGTTGTACTGTGGTAAATCAACAATTTTAGATATGATAAAAGAAGAACTAATTGATGATAAAAATATTAATCCTCAGAATATAATAACACGCAAATATAATGAAATAATTTATGATGATATGACAGCTAAAGAAATGTTTAACGATTTAATAAAGGAGTTTGTCAATAATAATCGTTATTATTTATTTTTGGATGAACTTCAAGAAATAAAGGGTTGGGAAAAGGTTGTTAATAATATTTTTGAAAAATATAATGTTGATATTTATGTTACAGGTTCAAATTCAAAATTAATGTCTAGTGAAATATCCACATATTTATCAGGAAGATATGTTTCAATTCCAGTTTATACGTTATCTTTTAGAGAATATATTACATTTAAGAATAAAAACAATGTAAATATCAAGGAAATGTTTGATGAATATCTCCAATATGGTGGATTCCCACTAATCGGTATTAGCGATTTTGATACAACTTCAGCATACCAAGTAATTGAAGGAATTTATTCTGCAGTTATAACAAGAGATATTTCAAAACGTCACAAAATAAGAAATAAAGATTTGTTTGACCGAGTAGTAAAATACGTAATAGAAAATTTAGGTAAAACATTTTCGGCTAACGCTATAGTTAAATTTTTAAAAAACGAACAACGAACGTTATCAATTGAAACCATATACAACTATTTAAAATGGCTAGCTGATGCTTTTATTGTATATCCATGTAATAGATACGATATCCAAGGTAAATCAGTTTTAAAGACTCAAGAAAAATATTATTTATCTGATATATCATTTAAATATAGTCAATTTGGTTATAATTCTTCGATGATTGCCTCAATACTTGAAAATATTGTATATCTAGAAATGAAACGTCGCGGTTATGAAGTGTATGTTGGGAAAAATGCCAATAAAGAAATAGATTTTATTGGTGTTAAAAGAGAAGAAAAAGTATATATTCAAGTATGTAGAGATTTAACAGATAATTCAAGCCGAGAAATAGATAATTTAATGGAAATAAAAGATCACTATCATAAGTATGTGGTCACAAATGATATACTTGCTAAAGGAAATGATAATGGAATTGAAATAATGTATATTGCGGGATTCTTATTAAAAGAAAAATGGTAAACGATACATTTATTGAAAAACACCTACCCATTTAATATGAATAGGTGTTTTATCATATGTGATAGTGAGTTAAATTAATTACAAGTTTAAAATAAGTGTTTATACTGGTAAATGGGATATTTTTTTCTCTCTTTTATTAATCTAAAGAATGTACCATGGGAAACTCCTATTAATTTAGTTGCTTCTATATTGTTTAGTTCCTTATTAATGTATTTATCAAGTATTTTAATCATTGATTCAGATAGTATAATTTTAGGCCTTCCAAATTTTACACCTTTTTCTTTTGCTATACGAATCCCCTCTGCTTGACGTTGTTTAATGTTAACTCTTTCATTTTCAGCAACAAAACTGAGTACTTGTAGCACAATATCACTAATAAATTTACCGACTAAATTTTCACCTTTAGTTCTAGTATCTAGTAACGGCATATCAATGACTAAAATATCAGCACCAATGGTTTTAGTAATTTTAGTCCATTCATCAATTATCATATGATAATTTCTACCAAGACGATCAATTGATTTAATTATCAATAAGTCGTCTTTTTTTAATTTTTTAATTAACTTTTGATAGTTAGTACGATCAAAATCTTTTCCTGATTCTTTATCAATAAAGATAAATTTATCACTAATATTATATTGTTTAATTTCCTCATATTGTCTATCAATTTTTTGTTGTTTTGTTGAAACTCTAATGTATGCGTATGTCATAATAAATACCTCCATAGTATATCAAACATTAAAGTAACTGAATTATCAAGTTATATGACAAAAAACATTAAAGTGGTTTATATTTTTTTAATATCAACATTGTAT
>UQAI01000098.1 GCA_900538885.1 uncultured Mollicutes bacterium | reverse complement strand
CCGCTATTACAACCCCAAAGACGGCAGGTGGATCAACCGCGATCCCATTGCTGAAGAAGGGGGGTGGAATTTGTACGGGTTTGTTGATAATGGAGTGGTATTTTCTATTGATTATCTCGGAAAAGAAACTAACGAATTTGGCTACACAATGACTATTCCTGCGGGTTACATACCCATTCTTCTTATTATTGAGGGAAGTATATCAGTAGAAAAAAAGAAAAATTGTGTATGCATTGAAGCAAAATTACGAACAGATGTTGGTATAGGTGTAGGTATAGGGCTTAAAATTAAACAAAAATGGTGGCCTATTCTTCCTGATATTGAATATTCTTTAAAAACTATGATTGCTGGATTAAGTAATGAAAAAATACTTAAAATTGACAATTGTAATGGCAAAACTTTAACATCCTATCGGGAAGAATTATTAGGATTTTCTCACAGAATTGATGCAGGTATTACACTATCATCTTATATACAAGCATCTTATTCTATCGATTTTAAGATAAGTTCTGGATTAACTTTGAACGCAAAACCAATATATTTAACTTTAGATGCAACGGGATATATTAAGATTGACGCTACTTTAAAAATTCCATTTATCATAGATCAAAACGAAGAACTTGTTAACAAATCTTTTAATGAAAATATAAAGATATGGTCTAAATAATGAACGAAATATAATTAGTTTCCTGTATTATGATTTACCCTGAGTCTCCTTTAACTGTATATGAATATTTTGAATTAGTTTATGGATGTGTTTTTGTAATCCTATTTTTAAGAATTCTTGTTTGGTTAAAAAAAAATACTCTTAATTTTTCATTTAATAACTTCCCTTTTCCAATTATCAAACTCACAATTTATTTATTTCTGATCTCTGGAATAATTGGAATTTTGTCAACAATGTATCATGGTATAAATCTATTATGGGAAAACTTTTCGAATGAACTTTTAATATCATATACAGTATTAATTCTTGGTTATCTCATTATAGTCATTGAATGTTTCAGAATAACATATGTCTTGAAGAAAATAAAAAATAAATCTGATTCTAATTGAAATAATCATGAAAAAAATCCTTTCAGACTTGTTTTATAAGAAGCTAGTGTATTATAAAGAATACAGGAAGAGAATTGAATCGGAAGATTTTCCAATGATATAATAGTATCAGAACAATTGTATCAAAGATGACAAAAAATCATAAAAAATGTGGATTCCCTAAAAATCCTTAAATAGAATGACCGTAGCTACTTGTAACTAGCGTCGCAGGATATGATCAACAACCGTAACGTGCTTGGCACCCTGCTATGGGATTCTCTGGAACCGGTGGCCACCCGCCCCCTGGCCCTCGTGTAGGGCGCTTCCCTGTACTGCTACGGCGTGGACTTCAACAAGAATGTCACAGAGGTCTTCGACGCACAGGGAACGATCGCGGCGGCTTACGATTACTCCCCCTATGGGGCCGTGACCGGTACGGGCAGCCTCGTCCAGCCCGTCCAGTGGTCCGGCGAGATGCACGACGAAGAACCCGCCCTGGCCTATTACAATTACCGCTTTTACAACCCAAAAGACGGCAGATGGATCAATCGCGATCCCATCGCTGAACAGGGAGGATGGAATTTGTACGCGTTCCTCGGTAACAGCCCTCAAGATAAGTTTGATGCTTTGGGGTTAGAAGATAAGAAAAAAGATAAAGAATTTCTTGGATATGTTTATGATCAAACTTTAGAAGGAACAGACATATACATTTGTGAAACAACAGGATTGAAAATAAATGACAAAATTTTAAATAATACAGTTTCAGAATCCATGAACGCTTTTAAGGAAGCTAATAGTGCTAATCAAGCGGCAAGCAATATTAGATATGCAAAAGATTTTAGTAAAAAAGTGTCTAAACTTTATAAAGTAACTCCTGGAACAAAAATTCCCGGAGTAAAAATTTCTTCAATTAAAGATATAATTGATTTTGTTTATATCAAAAGAGATGAAAAAGTTGCATATCAACAATTTTATGAAGCTGCTACACGATATCAAACGCTAAAGAAAAAGACATTCTCAAGTTGTTTTGAATTATGCGTAGCCATGGGAGAGTATGCAAAAGTATTTTTAAAAAATGATTTAGGAAAAGGAATAGTTAAATTTTCTACTGACTATTGTATTTCTAAATGTAATAAAAGGCATAAAACATTAGATTAACAAAACATGAAAAATATCTTCAATATATTAATATTCAGCACCATAATAAATATAACCCAAGCACAAGACAATATAGAAACTTTGAAACAGATCGTTCAATCCGCAGATTTATTTCAAGATTTTCCTATAATAAAATTCATAGATACTAATAAAAATTTAAATGATACCACAAGATACACACAGATACCATATTATCGGGATAGATTTGAAGCTTGGAAAAATATTCAAATAGTGACATCTGGAGTTATCAAATTCAAAAAAGACAATGTAGTAGGTAGATCATATGATGTTATTCAGATGGATCAGCAAACTGGAAAGCCTGTTCCAAGTTTTTGTATGTTTGGTGGTCGAGATGCAGCAATTTATACATATCAAGTTTTGAAAATCGGACAAACCATGTATTTGTGCCACCAATGGTACAATGAATTATGGAAACCTGTTCATAATGAATGGGGAATATCTAGTGTAATAATCAAACACGATTCTTTCCAAGACAGAGCTATTATGTTCTTTTTGGATAAGGAAAAAAAATCATATGTCTTACCATGCGGAGTTGCCTCAGCCTTGTATGAGAAAAAAAATCAAAAGATTGTATTAACATTTTTTGATCGTAAAAATCAGCTTACCGAGCTGAATAATGAAGAATACCGTATTTCCAAAATAGAAGCTTCATGTGATAATGACAATATAACATGTTATCTGAATGATAAAAAAATTGATATGCAATGGTCCAAAATAGGAAATTGGAGAGAAATGATGATTTATAATTTATGGACTTATGGCAACGGAATTGATTGGAAGAATTGACACTCCTGTATCAGAGCTATAATGCCCCCTTAGAATGCCCGACTGCCCGCACGCAGTGGCGGGGTATGGAGCCTGCCCGCAGCGACAGCTTCAGCTACAACGGCAGAAACGAACTCACCGCCTCCTCCCTGGGCGCCGCCCCCTACGGCTACAGCTACGACAACATCGGCAACCGCAAGAC
>UQAI01000097.1 GCA_900538885.1 uncultured Mollicutes bacterium | reverse complement strand
AATACCAATGTTTTATTACAGTCTATATTTTACCAATAATCATTTACATTACTGATAAAAAAGGACACATTGTGTCCTTTTAGTTTATGTACTTTTCAATATGTGAGTTATCTTTTATTTTTTTATTTGAAAGATACAAAATAATATTATCAACATTAATAATCGGAGTTGAAGTACCCGATGCTACAACAATTGTGTCAAATCCTGAAGTATCAAAATCTTGTAATTCAAGGTAATTAGAAACAAATTTAACATTATTGGTGTACATTAAAGCAAGTTCATACAATTTAGTACAATTATTGCTTGTTTTGTCTCCAACAATGATTACGAGTGTATTACTTAAATTAGTAGTTTCTAGAGTTTGTTTTAAGCCTTCTTGTCTAAGTTTGGTAGCGTTGCAGATCATTGGTAAAACAATTACCTTTTCATTAATGGTTTTCACTTTATCATAAATAGATTTTACATCATAATCTGACATAGTGGTTTGATGAGCAAGAGCTATTCGATTAGAATTAGGTATTTTAATATTATTTTCATCTGTAATTAATGAAATATTACTGCCAAAACTAAGAACTGCCTCGGTTTCTGGGTGTTTAGTTTTTCCAATATATAATAAGTGATAGTCATTATTTAAGTGTTTTTTAATCAATTGATAGGATCTTTCCACAAATGGACAAGTTGCATCAACAACCGTTATGTTCATTTTACTTGCCTTTTCCTTGACTACATCACTAACGCCATGTGCAGAAAAAATGACTGTTCCACTTTTAATTTCATCTAAAAGTTCAAGTTTAGTTTTTCCTTCTAATACTATTACACCCTTTTCTTTAAAATAGTTGTTAACATCCTGATTATGGACAATACTATTCAATAAATAGATTGGGCGTGGATAGGTTTTATCGTTAAGTACATCAAGTACCATCTTAATTGAATGTTTAACTCCATAGCAGAAACCTTGATGTTCTACCTTTATTATATTTTTCATAATATCACCACTAAATATTATACAATAATAAGTAATAAAATGCAATTTTATCAACAATTTATTTGACTTATAAATTTTAAAATGATATAATTTATAAGAAGGAAGGTGTTAATATGAATTTAAAAGGAACAAAAACCGAACAAAACTTAATGACAGCATTTGCTGGTGAATCACAAGCACGTAACAAGTACACTTATTTTGCGAGCGTCGCGAAAAAAGAAGGATACGAACAAATTGCGGCCATATTTCTTGAAACAGCTGAAAATGAAAAAGAACATGCTAAACTTTGGTTTAAAGCTCTAGGTGGAATTGGTGATACTGCTCACAATCTAGTTGAAGCAGCAAATGGTGAAAACTATGAGTGGACAGAAATGTATGCTGAATTTGCAAAAACTGCCCGTGAAGAAGGATTCGAAACTCTTGCAAGACAATTTGAAGGTGTTGCAGCAATTGAAAAGTCACATGAAGAAAGATATCGTAAATTATTAGAAAATATTGAAACAGCTCAAGTTTTCGCAAAAGCAGGTATTACAGTTTGGGTATGCCGTAATTGTGGCCATATTCATGTTGGAGTTGATGCACCAAAAGTATGCCCTGTTTGTGCACATCCTCAAAGCTATTTTGAAGTAAGAGCAACAAATTATTAAAATAGATATGAGTAGGAACATGATAGTTCCTACTTTTTTAAAATAGCGTTGTACTTTTCAAAAAAGAAATAAAAGTGTATAATAATTATAAAGAAGGTGAAAATATGATTTTGCTATTTGATGTTGGCAATTCAAATATTGTTTTAGGAATTTCTGAAAATAAAAAAATAAAATCTACTTATCGCTTTATTACAAATAGTAATTTAACTGAAGATGAATATTATCAAAAATTTAAAAATATTATTGGAAATGAAAAAATAGATGGTATTGCCATTTCTAGTGTAGTACCACAAGTAGATAATATTCTAGTCACAATGTGTCAAAAATATTTTAATATTTCACCTTTAATTGTATCAACAGAATTAGAAAGTGGAATGGACATTAAAATAGATAATCCTAAACAATTAGGTGCAGACCTTTTATGTGATGCGGTTGGAGCTAGAAACCATACAACCGATAACACAATTATTGTTGACCTTGGTACAGCATCTAAATTCATAGTAGTAAGTAAAAACAATGAATATTTAGGTGGTGCTATTGCTCCTGGACTTATCAAGTCATTAGAAAGCCTTATTAATTCGGCTGCGAAACTTTCAAATATTAAAATGGCAACCCCATACAAAGTTATAGGAACTGACACTCAAACTTGTATCCAAAGCGGAATGATTTATGGCTTTGTTTCATTAATTGATGGAATGATTGAAAAAATAAAAAAAGAATTAAATGATGAAAATACAAAAATCATTTTAACAGGTGGTTTATCTCATTATGTAAAAGATTTACTAAAAGAAGAAGTAGAATACTTACCTAATGTTTTACTAGATGGATTACTAACATTATATTATAAGAATTAATAAAAAATAAGTTCATATAATATAGTGGTGATAAAATTGGAAAAACAACAAAAAGAAAAAAAGAATGAACCATTAATGTACATTCAAACAATTCAAAAAATTAATGGTAAATGTGAATCACAAAAATACTATGATTCACGAAACAAAAAAACAAACAAAAATACTGGTTAATACCAGTAATGGAGGAATACCCAAGTGGTTGAAGGGTCCTGTTTCGAAAGCAGGTAGATCAGAAATGGTGCAGGGGTTCGAATCCCCTTTCCTCCGCCATTTTATAAGCCTATAGGGTTTTAAATTATAAGATAAAAGTATGCTAAATGATTGATTTTGTTCTTAAAGCGTGCTATGATACTATCAATAGATCCCACCACGCCTCTGGCTCAAGCGTATCATGGGTGGGTCTTTTTGCCATATAAGGGGGACGTATAGTGAAGATTCGAAAACAATCGAACAACAAGTTGAGATATTAGTGGATAGGGGATTAATTATTAATAATCTAGAACGAGCAAAGAAATTTTGAATCAAGTTAATTATTATAGGTTTAGCGGGCACTTAAAACTATTTTCTGTAAATGATGTTTTTAACACTAACACTACATTTGAAAACATAGTTAAAGTATATAATTTTGATTGTGAATTGAGGAAAGTACTTAATAGTTTTTTAGGATATGTAGAAATAATGATTAAAACACACTTGCATATAATTTGTCAGTAAATATTAATGCCACGCGCTATTTAAATAAGGATAATTTTTTAGATGAAGACAGATTCAATAGTTTGCAAGAAGATATTAAGGATAGTATTACGCGAAGATATTTTAGAGAGCCTTTTGTTCAACATTTTAATGATGATTACTTACCAATATGGGTTTTAGCTGAAATAATGTCTTTTGGCAATGTATCTATGATGTATTCTAATTTAACAGATAATAATAAAGACTACATTTGCAAGGGCTATTTAAATATTAATAAAGATTATTTAAAAAACTATTTATATGTTTTATCAAATTTAAGAAATTCATGTGCACATCAAGGGCAAATATTTGGCAAAGAATTTGAACTTGCACCTAAAATTTCAAATAAAGATAAAT
>UQAI01000096.1 GCA_900538885.1 uncultured Mollicutes bacterium | reverse complement strand
TGTTTCGCCTTCTACATAGTAAGTAACTTTACCATCAACATAGCAGAATTGAGGAGCCCATACATCTTCAGGAGCGCCTTCAGCACCAGCTTTTAGATAGAAACCATCAAGAGCACAGCCACGAATAATACGGCCTTGTCCATCCATAACTAACATTCTGTTATAGAAGTTGTGAGCATTGCCGCCATCACCGATTGAATTAGCTAATGCAACACCATCAACAGAGATATCTTCACCAGTGAAGTTAAATCTTAAGTGAGATAGAGATGGGTCCATAGGAGTAGCACCATAATTGAATTTAACTTTTTCAGTACCAAAAGTATTAGCTTTAACTCTTACAGTAGTTAAAACTTTGTTGCCATCAACTAATACATAGTCACCTTCAGTGCCATCTTCATTAGCGTTTCTCTTAAATGCATAACCATTGATGTTGTTACCAGCACCTGAAGCAGGATTGCCGCTACCATCAACATTTGATGTTAAGCCTGAGAAATAAATTGCATAATATTTACCAGTAGCAGCACCAGTTGCATCGTATTGTGCTACACGTAGTCTAGTTTCGTTCCATGGATACATTCTTGAAGAACCAGCCCATAGTGGATCAGGTTTTTCAGCATTATCATAGAAATTAGGGAAAGTAGTATAAATACTACCCATTTCATACATAGGGATTTCGTCTTCAGCAAGAGTTGGGTCAACTGTCCATTTGTCATCAGCTGCAGCTTCTGCAACAGGAGCTTTAACAGCAAGTCCAACGATTACTAAAGTAAGTACGCAAGTACTTAATAAAGCAAATAACTTTTTCATAATTTTCCTCCTTTTATATATTGAAAGCGTTTGCGATTATATTATAGCATAAATGAAAACGCTTTGCAAGAGGAAAAGCAACATTTTTTTATATTTTCATTATTTTCATATTTTTTTACTAAAATATGGAAAAAAGAGCTGCAATTAGCAACTCTTTTAGTAACATTATTTAACCTTTGAATAAGCAGCTTGGTCAATAATAACTGTAGTATTTGGATGTTTGTGTAGAATTGAAGCAGGGAAATCTTCTGTAATTTCACCGCTTAATAGTTTTACTACTGTATCTGCTTTATTTACACCACTTATAAGCATTAAAATCTCTTCACTCTTCATTATGTTTTTAATACCCATTGTCATAGCATGAGTTGGAACTTCATCAATGCTATTGAAGAAACGTTTATTATCTTGTCTAGTTTTGTCAGTTAATTCAACAACAAATGTTTCTTGTTCAAATGATGTGCCAGGTTCATTAAAACCAATGTGACCATTTCCACCAATACCTAGTAATTGTAAATCAATATGTACTTTATTTAAAGCGTCATTATATTCTTTAGCACATGCATTTAAATCCTTACCATTTGCAACAGGAAGATGAACATTTTCTTCTTTAATGTCAACATGGTTAAATAGATTATCATGCATAAAATAGTAGTAACTTTGAGGGTGAGTACGATCAATACCACAATATTCATCTAGATTATAAGTTGTAATATTTTTAAAGCTAATTTCACCATTTTCATATTTTTTTACTAATCTTTGATATGTGCCAATTGGACTACTTCCTGTAGCAAGGCCTAATATAGCATTGTTTTTTTCTTTTATTTTATTAGCGATTATTTCCGCAGCCATATCGCTCATAGCATCATAATCTTTTACAATAATTACTTTCATTTTAAATTCCTTCTTTCCTATTTTAATGTAACAGGGCATTTGCCTTGAGCTTTAATTTTTCCTGTCAATACTTTTGCTAGTGACTCAAAACTAAGTACGCTTGCTTCATAACTTATAAGATATGTTTTAGCATTTAATACGCCTAATTCATAAGGTGTACGTACGCCAATAACAATTAATTTATCTTGATCTAAACTATTAATTTGTTCTGCTTGTGTAGGATTAAAACAAGCATTATAACTACAATAAATAATCTTATCATAGTTTTTAGAAAGAGCTAGTAATTGTTCTTTTTCCTCACTAGTTGGGTCAAGAGTTGAATAGAATTTATCTACTTTAAATGGCATAAAATCACCAAGTGATTTCAATGAATTATCTTCATTTTCTGCAAGTGTAACTACTTTAATTTTAGGAAAAACTACTAATATTTTTTCAGTTTCTTTCACTGGTAGTAAATGATTTTCATCTTTAATTAGTGTTATACCTTCATCCATTACTTTTCTTGCAAAAGCCATTCTAGTAGGGTCTTCTAATTCTTTTTCAATACTTTCAAAAGATTCAGGCATTTCACCTACTTCATACATTTCTTTGTACTTTAAAATTCTTTCTACCGATGCATCAATCATTTCCATAGGTATTTGACCTTTTTCAGCAAGTTCAAGGGCAGTTTCAGCAAATTTCTTTTGCATTTCAACATTGCGAGCGCCACATAATAATAATATATCACAACCAGAATTAAAGCCATGTAACACAATTTCTTCTAGTGAGAAATTATCAAATACTGCAGACATTGTTAATGAATCAGTAACAACTAATCCTTTAAAGCCTAATTTTTCCCTTAATAAACCAGTTATAACCTTTTTTGATAAAGTTGTAGGATACTTGTCATCGTATTTTGTGTATAAAACATGACTAGCCATTATGCCTGGTAAATCTTTTTCAACTGCTACTTTAAATGGAACAAGTTCCATTTTATTTAATCTTTCTTCATCAAAATCTACTTTTGGAAGTCCGATATGAGAGTCAACAGCTGTGTCACCATGACCTGGGAAATGTTTGATTGAAGTCATTAGTTTGGCATCACTATAACCTTTAACTGCTTCATATACATATTTTGCAACTTCCTCTGGTTTTTCTGAGTATGAACGAACATTAATTACAGGGTTTTTCGCATTATTATTAACATCACCAACTGGGGCGAAATTAAAATTGAAACCTAAATCACGAAGCTCGACGCCCATATTGTATGCTAGTTTGTAAGCATAATCATAATGTGATGTTGCTCCAATAACCATTGCACCTGGAGATTGGGTAATACCTTCGGTAACTCGTGCAACCATTCCACCTTCTTGGTCAATCGCAATAAATGGAGGAATTTTAGCCTTTTCATTGATTTTTTTATTTAAATCATAAATTTGTTTAGGATTACCACAATTATCCTTAAAATAAATTATTAAACCCGCTTCTATGTCTTCAACTTGCATTGCAAGTTCTTTACTATATTCAGTACCTGAGAAGGCAAGACCAATCATTTGGCCTACCTTCTCTTTTAATGTCATATTCTTGATGTCGTATTTTTTCATATTATTTATTTTCTCTTTCTAAGTACGATTACTAATCCACTTAATGTTACGATGAATGTTACTAGGTAACTACTTACGGCTGTTAAGTTACATCCACCTTTTTTCTTTACTTCTTTCCATTTAGCTGTTAGTACTACATCTTCTGTTAAATTCTTGGAAATTTCTGTTACTTTATTTCCATTATAATACCAACCTTCAAATTCATATCCTTCTTTTGTTGGTGTTGGTAGGTTTGTTAATCCTTTTCCTTCTACATATTCTGTAGGGGCTCCTTCTAGTTTTCCTCCATCTAGTTCATAGG
>UQAI01000095.1 GCA_900538885.1 uncultured Mollicutes bacterium | reverse complement strand
ATTGAAATCAGCATTATCATACCAACCGCCAAAGTTCTTTCCTTCTTTTGTAGGAGTAGGAAGACTTGCAACACCCTTATCATCAAATGATGTAGGAGCATCGGCAGGAAGTGTACCATCATTTAGGTTGTAAGTAATAGTATAAGTTTGCTTAGTTTGCCATATTGCATATACAGTTACGTCAGCTTTTGTGCTTCCAGGAAGAGTATTATTAGTTAATCTAGTACCATTCTTAGAATTAAGAGCCCAAGCAGTGAAAGTTGAACCTTCTTTTGTAGGAGTAGGTAACTTGATATCTTTAGTTCCGTCATATTCAGTTACAACAGAATTAGCTGGTAATACACCACCATCAAGTTCATACTTAATCTTATAGGTTTTGGTTTTTCCACCACCGCCACAACCTACAACACCAACTAAAAGAAGAACGGCAATTAAGCTTAAAACAAATCTTTTTAATTTCATTTTTTAATCTCCTTTTTTTAATTTTTCTGTTTTGTTAAGTAGTAATATGATTTCCATATTTCGAAACCGAATTTTTTATAGAAATCAATTAAACTGGTCCAGTCAATAATTATATCGGTAACTCCCGCATCAATTAAAACATTTTTTGCGAAAGCTACGATATCGTACCCTAAATGGCGGCCTCGATATTCTTTGTCAACACCAAGTGGACCAATACCGCCAAGAGCACTAAAACAATTACGCCATGTAAGGCTGTTACTAATTTGTTGTTCATCAGTGTTAGGATAGCCAAGTTTTGCGAAAGCACATACTTTTTTATCATCTAAACAAATGACACATTCTCTACCCGTACCTCCATTATTCCAATAATCTAAAATTTCTTTAGTCCATCTTCCTGGCCAGTTGTTATGTAAAAATTCCATTACGTTATCTTTATCATCAACTGTTGCAGTACGGAAGATATAATTAGAATTAATTAAGGCCATTTTTCCTTTGTTTTTACAAACTAAATCATAAGTAGAACCGGGATTTTCATACCCTCTTTTTATGAACCAATCAAGTGAATCTTTTAGTTCAATCGGAAGGCCAGGGAAAAAATCTGAATAATCACGGCCAATATTAATTGTACTTTTATCTAGTAATTCAAATTCGCTTTCTACTTTTTTTAATAAATTTGAACCAATTCCACGTTTTCGATAATGAGGATCGACATAGATTAAACTAATCCAGCCAACATTATCGTACGCCTCAATTTTGTATTCGTCTTGCCAAATTTTTCCTATAATAAATCCAACTAGTTTGTCATTTAATATTGCGACTAAAGTTGCAGCATCATAAGCATTCAGCAAATTTCTTTCAAAAAGTTCTGAGGAGATAGGATATATATTTCCATATTCGCTATTCCACAATTTATACAAATCTTCTTTGTTCTTATAATTTGATAATTTAATTATTTTTTCCATTTTCTTAAATAGAAGGTGGAAGTCTTACCTCCACCCTCACTTATTTTTTAATTAGTGTTTTTTTCTTAGTAAGAATGCTAATAAGCAGCCAGCTGCTAAGAATTGAACAACTTGAACTGTTGCAGATGAACCACAAGAAGTAGTTGCGCCGCCATTGTTATTACCATTGTTAGAACTAGCGATTGCTTCACTTACTGCAGTTTTAATAGCTTCAATATTAGGAAGTTCACTAACAGTGCCATCAATTGACATAACATATGTAGAAATATCAACTAATTTAGCATTAACATCTTCTAATTCTTTCTTAAGATCTTCTTTAGTTAATCCTTGAGGAAGAACTGTAACTTTGATCTTCTTAGATTTAACACTGTTACCAGCGCCATCCCATACAGATACTGTAACTGTATAGTCACCAGCTTTAGTAGTGTTAACTTTAGTTCCACTACTTTCATCAACACACCAATCAAGTGTACTTGCCATTAAGTCACCATCAACATTGTCAACAGCTTTCTTAACAACTAGTTCAGGACTCCATTTAGCACCATATTGAAGAATTAATGAATCAACAAAGTCAACATATGGAGCAGTAACGTCTTGAATAGTTACGTCGAATGATACTTCAGTAGTATGTTTAACATCGTTAGCAACTGTAGCAACAACACGGTGAACACCTTCAACAGGTTTCTTGAAATCTAATGTTTCACTTCTGAATACTACACGGTGAGTAATGTCATTACCTAAAATAGTCTTGCCATTATAAGCACCATCATATGCTCTTACAAATGTCATAGGGTCGATTGCAGCGATTGTAACTTTACCATCAACAACTGTAGGGTTAATGAATAGTTTAGCAGTTTGTACATTGATAATTGGAGTATATCCATCTTCAACTACATAGTGAATAACCATTGTATCTTTAACAGTAGGATTATTAACGATAAATTTAACAGAATAAATTGTACCAATTGAATCATCAGTAGTATCGATTTGATAATTTAAGAATGCATTTTGGTTAGTTTCTTTTGGTAAGAAGCCAGTTGCATTTTCTGCGATTGAGTAATCAGATGTTCTATTCCAAGCACCTGGATTTAATTGAGTATCAGTTAAGAATGCTTGAACTTCAGCATTGAAAGTACCAGGAGATGAAGTTAATCCACTATCAATTGTATCCCAAGCAGTAGTAGATAAACCACTAGCTTTACGTACACTTGAAACATAGTTAATCATCCATACCCATTTAGCTCTATTTGAAGCGTCAGCCCAGAAACATTTTGCGTTATAAGATGTAGAAATGAAATCCCATCCAACGCCTGTTGTTCCAGCAACTGTAAAGTCTTGGTATTTACCATCTTTGCCACCAGCATCAGTACCAGGAGCGAAGAATGCTTTAACGTCTTTTTCGAAATCAGCGATCATTTCAGCTTTATCAGCATAAGGATACTTGTAAACTACCATATCGCCATCAGAACTCATATTGTTTTTAGAAACATACATTGAATATTCAAGTTTATCTAAGTCTTTTGCATAAGATAAAACATTACCTTCTTCTTGGAAACCAGAAGCTAAACCTTGATAGTTAAGAATTGCAGCAGGGTTAAATTTAACGCCTTTCATAACTTCAACATAATTAGCAGCTCTATCTTTTAATTGATATGATTTACCATCGATAACTTTTTCTTGAATCTTTAAGCCAGTTGTAGAGAAGTTGTAAGTTTTGTATTCAACAGTTTTAACAGTACGTCCACTTAGGAAAGCACCACGAACGATATTGTTGAATTTAGCAGCTTCTGAAACAACACCTTTGTCAAGGTAACCAAAATCGAATGTAGCACCACCAGCAGGGATACGCATTTCTCTTACGCATTCACGGAGGTGTTCAGCAGCAGTGATTTCAGCTTGACCAGCAGCTTTTCTTGTAGCATTAGTGATTGTTCTTTCTTCGTCATTGATCTTATGGTTAGTACCTTCAGAGTTAATGAAAGCAATAGCGATATAACCTTCACCTTCTGGAGCATCCATTACATAGTCCCATAAATCACAATCCCAGCCTTCAGCTTTCCAGCTAGCTGTATTAACGTTTGTAGGTTTTTCTTGGAACCATTCCCATACGAATCTCTTGTATAGGAAGTTATCTTCATTAGTTTCAACCATAACAGGAGTTACACCATCAGATTCAAAAATAGGATTTCCTTCTTCATCTTTAGCTTGTTCTTTAACTTTATCACAAACTGTTTCGCCTTCTACATAGTAAGTAACTTTACCATCAACATAGCAGAATTGAGGA
>UQAI01000094.1 GCA_900538885.1 uncultured Mollicutes bacterium | reverse complement strand
ATTTTTTTACACGGAGGGATAAAATTGAGTAAGGTAATAGCAGTAGTAAATCAAAAGGGAGGAGTCGGAAAGACTACAACCGCAGTAAATGTAAGCACAATATTAGCTAAAAAAGGTAAGAAGGTTCTGTTGATTGATGCAGATCCACAAGGAAATGCAACAAGTGGAGTAGGACTAGATAAAAACACTGAAAAATCAATATACGATGTTATAATAAATGATGTAGAAATAGACGAAGCAATAGAGAAAACTCAAATAAAAAATTTATATGTTTGTCCTTCTAACATCAATTTGGCAGGAGCTGAAGTTGAATTAGTTTCAATGCTTTCAAGAGAACAAAGATTAAAAGAAAAATTAGAAAAAATTGAGAATGATTTTCATTATGTTATAATAGATTGTCCGCCATCGTTAGGACTTTTGACTATAAATGCTTTTACAGCAGCAAATTCTCTATTAATACCTATACAATGCGAATATTATGCATTAGAAGGTGTAGGACAACTTATGAATACAGTTAATCTAATAAAAAAACAACTAAACAAAGACTTATATATAGAAGGCGTAGTTTTGACAATGAGTGATGTTAGAACAAATCTTTCTAATCAAGTAATAAAAGAAGTAAAAACATATTTTAAAGATAATGTCTATAAGACAATAATACCAAGAAATGTTAAATTAAGTGAAGCACCAAGTTTTGGAATGCCAATTACTGTATATGCTCCAAAATCAAAAGGCGCAAGGTGTTACGAGAAATTAACAAATGAAATATTAAAAGATAAAAGAAGATAATTTAAAAGGAGTTGAACAAAATGACAAAAAAAACAGGCTTAGGAAAAGGATTAGATGCATTACTAATAAATAATGTTGTAGAAGAAGAGAAAGTACACGAAGGAGAAGTAGTTCAAAAGCTAAAATTAATAGAAGTAGAGCCAAATAGAGACCAACCAAGAAGAAACTTTGATGAAGAAGCTATAGAAGATTTATCTAATTCTATTAAAGAATATGGTGTTATACAACCAATTATAGTAACAAAACAAGATAATTATTATAAAATAGTTGCTGGAGAAAGAAGATGGAGAGCCTCTAAAAAAGCTGGACTTACTGAGATACCAGCGATTGTAAGAGATTATGATGAACAAAGAAATAATGAAATAGCTTTAATAGAAAATATTCAAAGAGAAGATTTAAATCCTATTGAAAAGGCAACAGCAATAAGAGAATTATTAGATAAATATAATTTAACTCAACAAAAATTGGCAGACAAATTAGGAATTAGTAGAAGTGGCCTTGCAAACACAGTAAGAATACTAAATTTACAACCAGAAGTAATAGAATTAGTAAAAGAAGGAAAACTTACAGAAGGACATTGTAAAGCTCTATTAGGAATAGAGGACCCAGAAAAACAATATCAAGCAGCAAAATATATTATAGAAAATGGAGAAACTGTAAGAGACGTAGAAAAACAAGCAAAGATAAAGAAAAAAGCAAATTCTACAGTAAAAAACAGATATGAACCAATTTATAGAGATATAGAAGATTCTTTCAGAAGCTTTTTCGGGACAAAAGTTAAGATAGATGCGAAACAAAGAAGTGGAAAAATAATAATTCAATATTCTTCAAACGAAGATTTAGAGAGGATTTTAGGCTTAGTTAAATAAAATATTGATTGGAGGAATAGTTTATGATAAGTGAGTTTTTAAAATCAGAAATATTTTTAATGGCTGTTGCTACAATAAATATAATTTTGTTAATACTATATATATGCAACTGTGTAAAATTAAAAAAAATAAATAAAAATTATAATTCTTTTATGAAAAAGATAGGTAGAGGCGAAAATATAGATGAAATACTTAAAAAATATATTATGGCAGTAGAAAATGTAGATGAAAAAAATAAAGAAATTGAAAAATATTGTGATAGATTAGATAAAAATATATCACAATGTATACAAAAGATAGGAATGGTTAGATACAGTGCATTTAAAGATACAGGAAGCGATTTAAGTTTTGCATTAGCAATGTTAGATGATAATAATGATGGAGTGATATTAAACGGAATATATTCAAGAGAAATGTCTAATATATATGCAAAACAAGTAAAAAATGGATCAGCTATAAATAAATTGTCAGAAGAAGAAAAGCAAGCATTAGAAAAAGCATTAAATGTACCAAATAGATATGATGTAAATGAATAAAAAGGAAAAAATGCTTTAATTTCTATTGACTTTAACGTTAAAAAATGCTATTATAAATACTGTTCATGGCGTAAAACGCCATACATGGAGAGGTGGTCGAGTTGGTTTATGGCACCAGTCTTGAAAATTGGCGTAGGTTTGTAGCCTACCGTGGGTTCGAATCCCACCCTCTCCGCCATTTTTTTTTAAACTTAACAATTTGGAGGCTTACCCAAGTGGTTGAAGGGGACAGTTTGCTAAACTGTTAGGGTTCGCAAGGGCCGCGAGGGTTCAAATCCCTCAGCTTCCGCCATTATAGCTCAGAGTAGTAATACTTTGAGCTATTTTTTATGTTTAAAATACAGTTGAAAATATATTAATACAATTGTAAATACTTGACGCTTATATAAAATATGAGATAATATAAAATTATAGAAGGAGGAAAATATGAAAAAATCGATTAAATTATTATTAAGTCTAGTGATAGTTATTATTATTATAGGAACAATTTTTTTTATACTACAAAATAAATTATCAGATAACGCAGAACATAAAGAACAAGAAAAGCAAGATTTAATGGATATAAATTAAATTTAACCAATATTAAGTATGGATACAATATTAGTATTGGATATAACGAAAATTCAGATTATATTATATTTATAGGAAAAAATGGAAACATTAATGAATTAAAATTTGAAGTGACAGAAGATAATAAATTAAATATAAAATTAAGTAAAGATGTTATTAATTATAAAGATATAGTGAATGTAGTGCAAACAGCTAATATGGATGAAAATTATGCTAAGCTTATAGATAAAGACGGTAACCAATTTGCATATTATGGAGCTGAAAATACAAAAGAAAAAATAACCGAGAAAACGGGGCAATATTTAAAAATAGTTAGTCGATTTGAAGAAGGAATATCTGCAGAAGTAAAAGTAACATCAAATGGAGAAGTGTATGTTAATGCAAAAGAAAATACAGGAGACGAAATAGATTTAAGTTCATGTGCTACGAAAGAAAAAACAGGTGAATATAGGTTAAAGCTTTCTAATATAACTTCTGCATATTCATTTATATTTGGTAATTATTCAAGAAATTTGCACATATTGTTATTAAGTAAATCAGGAGAATTAAATGAACTTGCAATAGAGTTTACATCAGAGGGGATGAATGTAGAACTTAATGAAAATATAAAACGCAATATTGAAACAGTATTATATAAATTATATACAGGGGGACATGGAGCTATTGTTATAGAAAGAAACGGAAATGAACAATATCTTTAAATATAATAAAAGAATATCAAAAAATGACAAAAGGTAAATAATATATACATTGTATTTTGAGTTAGAATGAGCAAAATTTCTTAGATAGACTTTATGTATACTAAAATAAAATAACTATTTATAAATTGATAAAATCACATTTCCTTTTAATCTGAAGGAAAATGACGAAACAAAAAATAAAAAAACTGTACTTTTAATGGTTAATGATAACGAATCACATATTTTTATCTATTTTCTCAAAAGTAAGATGAAACACCATGCTTGTCTTTTTGTAACGAAAAATAGAATAAAATAAA
>UQAI01000093.1 GCA_900538885.1 uncultured Mollicutes bacterium | reverse complement strand
TTTTTATTATGATAAAATTAATTAAAAGTAATGATCAAAAGTGCACGATGATAAATGAATTAAAATTATTATTTAATAAATTTCCAAGCATGATATAGAAAAAATTGGTTTTGTTAAAAATTGGGAATATATACTAAATAGTATTAAATAATAATTATGGAGCATAATATGTAATGACAGATCCCATCACGCCTCTAGTTCAAGCGTACCATGATGGGCCTGTTTTAACTATTAGAAAATGTTTTGCGAAAATAATAATTATTAATTTTGTAAGTATTAAAATTAATGTAATATAAGAAAATGTTCAAATTAAATTTAACTTTTCAATGACTTATATTCATTTACTAATCTAAGGAATGTTCCTCTAGATACTTCTATTAGTTTTGATGCTTCAATATTAGTTAATTCACTATTAATATATTTATCTAATATATCATTAGTGTTAGGTGGTAATATAACTTTTGGTCTACCAAACTTAACTCCTTTTTCTTTTGCATTTTCATTAGTTGGATTAATTTAATCGGTGTTTGATAGCAATTTATCAACTCAACACGTTTTAAATGATTAGCAAATATAGAGAGTAGGCATATTATTATCATTAATAAAATAACACTAATAGCTTTGGATAATATTGCAAATAAATTATATGATGGCAGAAGAACTGCGTTCAGATCACATGAACAGGTTTGAAAGGATTTATTGTGCAAGATAGTTAAATAGCTTACTAAAACAAATAATCGCTTATTTTAGTAGCTAAAGTAAGAGATTAATTGCTTTAACGTTTGACAAATCACTTACTTTTTAGTATAATATAAGCGATTACAGAAACGGAGGAAGCGTTCATGCGTGAATTTAACTATAATTTCTTAAAAGAAAAACAATGGGATAAAGAAATACTTGGGTATATTGGTCTTATTCACGAGTATAAAGGTAAACAACAATTATATTTGCAACAAAAACCTTTTGAACTTGATAGACTAGTTGAACTTGCTAAAATACAAAGCACTGAATCTTCTAATGCGATTGAAGGTATAGTTACAACAAATCAGCGATTAAAGCAGTTGATGGACGAAAAGACGACTCCTCGAAATAGATGTGAGCAAGAAATTCTTGGCTATCGTGCCGTTCTTGAAATGGTACATGAGAGTTTTGAATATATGCCAATTACAGCAAATGTAATATTGCAACTTCATAAAAAATTATATTCTTTTTTGCCTACATCTTTTGGTGGTGTGTTTAAAACCACATCTAATGAAATTGATGAAATTAGATCGGATGGAACTGTTGTGGTTAAGTTTAAACCACTTGAACCATTTGAAACCCCTACTGCAGTAGACAGACTTTGTAAGACTTATAATGAAATTATCTCATCAGGAGAGATTGATCCATTAGTTGTTATTCCCACTTTTATACATGATTTCCTTTGTATCCATCCATTTAATGATGGTAATGGTCGTATGAGTCGTATTCTTACAACACTGCTTTTGTATAAGAGTGGATATGTTGTTGGCAAGTACATTTCCCTCGAAAAGAAAATTCACGATAATAAAGATGAATATTATGATGCTTTGCAGCGTGCTTCTGAAAATTGGCATGATGGTATAAATGATGATTCAGCATTTACAAAATATATTCTTGGTGTTGTTCTTTCTGCCTATAGAGATTTTGAGGAACGATTACAAATAATATCTGGCAAGAAAACTGCAAAGGAAATGGTAAAAGAAGTATTTTCTGCAAAACTTGGCAAGATAACGAAAAGTGATATTATGGAGATGTGTCCTAATCTTAGCCGTTCTGCCGTTGAAAAGGCATTAAGAGAACTAGTAGCGGAAAAACATATTGTTAAACATGGCAGAGGTCCTGCAACATTTTATACTGTGCTTTAAAAGTGTCAAACGAAATCTTGTAATGATATTGAAACGTTCTGTATTTAATTGTACAGATTAGAGTTTATAAGGCTAAAATGTAAATTTTATTGAAAAATTGAATTCTTATAGTAAAATAAAAGCACATTAAATGAAGAATAGGTGAGGTTAATATGTTAGGAAAAATTGTCAAAGTGATAGTTGATCGTCCTTTAGGAACATATCATCCAAAGCAAAAAGATTTGTTTTATCCAGTTAATTATGGATATGTGGAAGGAATCATCGCTGCAGACGGTGAAGAACAGGATGCATATATACTTGGCGTAAATAAACCTATAAAAGAATTTACAGGCAAGGTGATTGCAGTTATTCATAGATTTGATGATGTAGAAGAAAAATTGGTTGTTGTTCCAACGGATGTATCTTTGACTAAAGAAGAAATAAAGAGGCAAGTGGACTTTCAAGAGCATTTCTTTAAGACTGAAATAAAAATGTGAAATTACTGTACACACTTTTTAATGAGTGTACGCGAATTGTATCAAAACAATTAGTCGCACGCATAAGAAAAGCATAGGTTTGATGCAAATGTTATCAAGCCTTTTTCTTTGCGGAGAGGAACTTTTATCCTTTCCGCCCACAAGTATCATAGCTCGTAGAAGTGTCAAATAACTTTTTTTCTTTTTATATATTGCTACGGAACGAATGTTATATATTGAAAAAATCTCATTTAGTTTCTATAAATGTATCAATAATTAAAAACTTAACTTTAAGTTAATATATGGTTAACTAGCGGTGGGTGGTTAACACATTTATTTGATGATATAATATTACTGTGAATTAATTCACATTGTAATTAAGGCCGATATTACAAATAATATAAAAGCAAAATTGCTTTAAGAAAGGAATTTATTTATGAATATTAAAATTTCAGAAAACATCTAAAGATTAAGAAAAACTAAAAAGATTACTCAAGAAGGATTAGCAGAAATTTTTAATGTTACACCTGCTGCCGTTAGCAAATGGGAAAATAACGAAACTTACCCGGATATTACACTGTTATTTCCTTTATCACATTTCTTTGGTGTATCGATTGATGAATTAATGGGATATGACTATATGCTAATTGAGGAAGAAATTAAGAAAGTAAAAGTTGAAATTCATAATGCTTGGTTTGTTAATAATGATTGGGATAAAGCAAAAGAATTAACCGTTGCCGCAAGATCAGCCTATCCTAATGATTATGAAATAATGATTGACTATTTATTTTTTACAACAGGTGGAGTGGCAGATAATGATCCAAATGTATTAATTCAAAATGAAAAAGAAATTATTAAAGCATGTGATTTAATACTAGAAGGTTGTGAGGTAGAAAATTATAGACTCGAAGCTATTAATTATAAAGCAACAATGTTATATGCAAAAGGTGATGAAAAGGCCGCTTTAGAACTACTTAATAATTTTCCATCTTTATATCATTCAAGGGGACAAAAGATCGAACAATTATACTCCAAGGGTACTAAAGAATATTATAATCAATTAACATCAAATTTATATGAACTTACTACATTTATAGGTAATAAACTTGGTAAGCATATAGCATATGATGATAATTTATCAAATGAAGAAAAGATTGATAAAGTAAATAAATTAGCAAAATTATATACTAGTATTTCAGGTGATAAAGACTATAATATTTTAGGCATGATTATTGGGGATGCTATTAAAGAAGTAATGCATAGAAGTAAACAAATAGGACTTGATAATCAAGAAATAGAGATTTTAGATAGTATTAATAAAGAAATTAATGGATAAGTTAATTAGTCAGTGGGCATAGCAGCTATTGTTATATGCTTACTGACTTTTTAAAATAGGCTCTGTAAATAACTGATGGTATTAGAATTTAAAAAAAGTCTAAATATGCTAG
>UQAI01000092.1 GCA_900538885.1 uncultured Mollicutes bacterium | reverse complement strand
ACAAAATAAAATTTTATTGACTAATTACTTTAAAAATAATTAAAATTAAAGTATAATTATATTGGTGATTTAAATGAATAAAAAGAAGTTTATAATTTTAATAGGTTCATTAATTGTCGTATTTGGAGTTGTTCTAACAATCCTATTAGTTAAAGGACCTACACAAGAAGGTAGTTCTAATACTAACGAATATGGTGAAGAACATAAAAGATATGCCAATACTTTTAATTTAGAACTAGTAAAGGAAAATAATGATCAGTATTATGTGATTACAGGACTTACAACCCTTGGTTCAAATGAAGAAAGTTTGATTATTCCTGATACAATTGATGAAATAAAAGTTAAAAAACTATTAAGTAATAAAGATTTTAGTGATTATCGTTTAACTGAATACGTTGAAATTGGAAAGAACTTAGAATATATCGGAACAGTTGATGATAATACGACGGAAACTAAAATTTTCATTAATGCGATTAATCTAAAAGGCATAAATGTTGATCTAAATAATAGTGTTTACGCAAGTATTGATGGTGTACTGTATAATAAGGATAAAACCATATTACTTAAATATCCTAACAACGCCAACTTAGATGAAGACTTTTCTGTCACAATAAGAAGTGGGGTTAAAACAATTTATAACGATGCATTTGTGAACAATCAAAAAATAGAAAGAGTCATCTTTAATGATTCACTCGCTGTGATAAAGGAAAATGCCTTTAAGAACTGTCAACACTTGAAACAAATTGATTTTAGTACCGCTACTAATTTAAAAGAAATTGGTGCTTTTGCTTTTTACAAATGCACTTCATTAACCAAAGTTTTGCTTCCTGAAGGCTTAAAAACAATAGGCAATAATGCTTTCGCAAATTGTAACAATGCACAAACCCAAAACTTTGTTGAACTCTATGTTCCAAGTACAATAATTTCGTTTGGTTCAAACATTTGTTATAATACATCAAACGTTGATTCATTTGTTCTTACCACACTTGTAAGCAACATTGAAAATCTAAAAAACAATTGTGAAAAATTTAATATTAGTCAGGATGAAATAACTAAAAAAATAAAAATTTATAAGTAAAAAGGCTGTTTTTGCCTTTTTATTTTTAACGTGTTTTAAAAAAAATGATATTATTTCGTTGCTTTTTAAACGTCATTGTGGTATAATCAAAAATTGTGAAATATTTAAAAAAGAAAAGGAGACTATTAAATGAGTAAATTTGTTTATTTATTCAGTGAAGGCAACAAGTCAATGCGTAACCTTCTAGGTGGTAAAGGTGCTAACTTAGCCGAAATGACTAACATTGGTTTACCAGTACCTCAAGGCTTCACAATCACAACTGAAGCTTGTACAAAGTATTATGATGATGGCAAAGTGCTTTCTGATGAAGTTGTTGATCAAATTTATGCAGCTCTTGCAAAAATTGAAAAAATCAATAACAAAAAATTTGGTGATGATAATAATCCATTATTAGTATCAGTTCGTAGTGGTGCTCGTGCATCAATGCCTGGTATGATGGATACAATCTTAAACTTAGGTTTAAACGATGTTGCTGTTGAAGGCTTAGCTAAATTAACAGGAAACCCTCGTTTTGCCTATGACTCTTATCGTCGTTTCATTCAAATGTTCGCAGACGTAGTAATGGAAATTGAAAAGTCTAATTTTGAAGCATTAATGGATGAAATGAAAGCAGCTAAAGGCGTTAAACAAGATACTGATCTTGATGCTGATGATCTTAAGAAGTTAGTTCAAGAATTTAAAGCTAAATATGAAGAACTTAAGGGAGAACCTTTCCCACAAGATCCAAAAGTACAATTATTAGAAGCTGTTAAAGCTGTATTCCGTTCTTGGGATAATCCTCGTGCTAACGTTTATCGTCGTTTAAATGGTATTCCTTATTCTTGGGGTACTGCAGTTAACGTACAAACAATGGTATTCGGTAATATGGGTGAAGACTCTGGTACTGGTGTTGCATTCTCTCGTAACCCTGCTACTGGTGAAAATGTACTATATGGTGAATATTTATTTAATGCACAAGGTGAAGATGTAGTTGCTGGTATTCGTACACCTCAACCTATTGCTCACTTACAAGAAGACAACCCTGCATTATATGATGAATTCAAGAAAGTAACAAAGATTCTTGAAAAACATTATCGTGATATGCAAGACATGGAATTTACTATTGAAAAAGGTAAATTATACATGTTACAAACCCGTAATGGTAAACGTACTGCTCAAGCAGCATTAAAGATTGCCATTGATTTAGTTAAAGAAGGCTTAATTAATGAACAAGAAGCTGTACTTATGGTAGAACCTAAGTCTCTTGATGCTTTACTACATAAAGGCTTTGACCAAAAAGCATTAAAAGCTGCTCACCCTATTACAAAAGGCTTAAATGCATCTCCAGGTGCTGCATGTGGTCAAGTTGTATTTAGTGCTGAACGTGCCAAAGAATGCAAAGCTCAAGGTATGAAAGTTGTATTAGTTAGACTTGAAACATCTCCAGAAGATATCGAAGGTATGATTGCATCTCAAGGTATTTTAACTGGTCGTGGTGGTATGACTAGTCATGCAGCCGTAGTTGCTCGTGGTATGGGTACTTGCTGTGTTGCTGGCGCTGGTGAAATTAGAGTTAACGAAGAAGAAAAATGGTTTGAAGTTGGCGGAAAACGTTACAATGAACTTGACTGGATTTCAATTGATGGTAATACTGGTTATGTTTATGGCGAAGCTATTCCTACAGTTGACGCTACAGTTTCTGGTGATTTCGCAACATTAATGGAATGGGCAGACAAATATCGTGCCTTAAAAGTTAGAACAAACGCAGACAATCCGCGTGATGCTAAAGTTGCAAACGGCTTTGGTGCAGAAGGTGTTGGCCTATGTCGTACTGAACATATGTTCTTTGAAGCAGACAGAATTACAGCAGTTCGTGAAATGATCGTTTCTGATAATGAAGAAGGCCGTCGTAAAGCTCTTGCTAAAATATTACCAATGCAACGTAATGACTTTATCGGTATTTATAAAGCTATGGAAGGAAAGAGTGTTACAATTCGTTATCTTGACCCTCCACTACATGAATTCTTACCTCACACAGATGAAGAAATTGATGAACTTGCAAAAGAAATGGGTTTAACTTTCGAAAAATTAAAAGCTACAGTTGAAAGCCTACATGAATTTAACCCAATGCTTGGTCACAGAGGATGCCGTCTATCTATTACATATCCTGAAATTGCTGAAATGCAAACAAGAGCTGTAATTGAGGCTGCAATCGAAGTTAATAAAGAAGGATACAAAATTATTCCTGAAATTATGATCCCACTTGTTGGTGATGTAAGAGAATTAAAATATGTTCGTGATATTGTTGTAAGAACAGCTGAAGAAGTATTAAAAGAAAACAACGTTAAGCTTTCTTATAAGATTGGTACAATGATTGAAGTTCCACGTGCTGCCTTAACTGCTGATGAAATTGCTGAATATGCTGAATTCTTCAGTTTTGGTACTAACGACTTAACACAAATGACATTTGGTTTTAGCCGTGATGATGCTGGTAAATTCTTAGAAGAATATTATGACCGTAAGATTTTTGAAAGTGATCCATTTGCTCACATTGACCAAAAAGGTGTTGGTAAACTTATGAAGATGGCTGCTGAACTTGGTCGTTCAGTTCGTCCTGACCTTCACTTAGGTATTTGTGGTGAACATGGTGGTGATCCAGAAACTATCGAATTCTGCCATAGCATTGGCTTAGACTATGTTTCTTGTTCTCCATTCCGCGTTCCAATCGCAAGACTTGCTGCTGCACAGGCTAATATCCGTAATCCGAGGGCGACCAAATAAGGTCAAAAACGGCTTAAAAACTCATATTTTATACGGTGCTTTAAATAAAATGGGGGTTTTTGAAAAATAACCTTTCCATTTACTGGGG
>UQAI01000091.1 GCA_900538885.1 uncultured Mollicutes bacterium | reverse complement strand
TGTTTCATGACATCTTGTACATTCTTTATGTCTTGTACCTGATTCTAAACATGTTGCATCCTTATCAGTTATCCATTCACTTGGTATATGATTTAATGCTGGAATTTTTTCATATGTAGTATAATCACAATCTTCACAAGTATCATATGGTTTATAACCATCTTCTGTACATGTAGCTGGTTTTCCTTCATGATGAACAATCTTATGCTCATGAGTTAATTTATTTAATGTTTCTTGTTTAGTTGCTTCACAAACTGTACAAGTATATTCTTTTGTTCCTTCTTCTTCAAGAGTTGGTGCTTTTATTATGATGCCGTCATTCCATTTGTGAAGTTCTTTATCACTAACTTCGTCCTTGTGTTTACAAGTAGCTTCGTGATAATGATATTCCTCATTGTAACTCCATTCATCACTAAACGTATGTACATGATCAGTTTCGTTAACACAGCCCGTAATAAGTAAAGTAATAAACATTAATAATATAATTTGTATTCTTTTAAATTTCATAATGCCCCCCTTATTCTATTTGATTATATCATATTTTTCAGTTTTTTGCTAGTCTTTAAATTTTAAAATTTTTGGTAATTATGTAGCTAAAAACACAGTAATCAATTGTTACTGTGTTTTGATAAAGATTCATTATATAATTTTGCTTGAGCTTCAAATAGTTCATAGTATTTGCCATGTTTGTGCATTAATTCTAGGTGAGTACCTTCTTCAACTATTTTACCACTATCTAACATATAAATGTAATCAACATTAACGATTGTGGATAGACGGTGAGAAATAATGATAATTGTTTTGTTTATTTCATCAGCAAGTTTTAAAATACGATCATTTACTTCTTTTTCCGCAAGAGGATCTAGGGCACTTGTTGGTTCATCTAATATAGCTATTTGAGCATTTGAGGCAAATACCCTCGCAATCGCAAGTTTTTGTCTTTCACCACCTGAAAGTTCTAAACCTTCATTTGAAAATTCTTTTGTTAAAATTGTATTAATACCATTTGGAAGATTTTTTATTTTATCATATAAACCTGCATTTTGTAATGCCCTAACCACAAGTTCTTCTTCCTCTTTTGTTTCAACTTCTTTCATTAAAACATTTTCTGAAACTGTTGCACAATAAATTTGAAAGTTTTGAAGAACTGTTGTAAATTGTTTAGTTATTGAACGATCTTTAAAGTCTAAATAAGTCTCATCATCCATAAGAACAGATCCACTATCTGGGTTGTAAAGCTTTAACATAAGCTTGGTTAATGTGGTTTTACCCGCTCCATTGTAACCGATTATCGCAATCTTTTCACCTTTTTTGATTGTCATATTGATATTTTGAAGGGAGAAGCCTTCTTCATTTGGATATTTGAAACATACATTATCAAGTTTTATACTATCATTAAAACTTGCATTTTTCAAGTTATCTTGATTTTCTTCTTGGTAATTCATCAACCACATAAAATCAGATATTTCCCGCATATTTCGGTTATAACTACTAAATGAATGCGAAAGATTATAAAAGCGGCTATTAAACCTTGAAACAGCACCTGAAAGCGTAACAAATTTTGATAACAACATTCCTTTAAAGAAAACTTTATACATTAAATAGGCATAGGTAACAAAAGCATTGATAAAGTGGTACATAAAATCTTCACAATAATATAGTGGTAAAGTTTTACGATAAACTTTTGTGGATTTTTCTTCAATACATTTGTATGCATCCTCTTGCATATCAATTAATAGTGTTGGTATTGTAGTTGTTTTAACATCCATTGCATATTTATCAAGGTAGAATGTACGGTTAACATATCCTTGTACACGACGTTCTGATTCGGTATTCTTGTATAATCCATGATTTATTTTGTTTATCTTCAAATAACAAAGTAATGAAATAGTTGAGGCAACAAGAGTCACTACAAATAAGATTGGGACACTTACTACAATATAGGCAACAAGCACGGCAGCTTGGAAAACACTGTTAAGCATATCAACTAATGCATCATACGCATTAATACTTCTTAAATCTTGATTCATAGCTCTTGATAGTTGATCATATTTAATGGGGTCATCAAAATGACCAATATGTAAAAGTTTAGCTCTATCAAATAATTCATGTTGAATCTTTTTAATCCATTTATGTCTACATCTCATTCTTACATAGCCATTATTAAAGATAATAATTATTTTTATTAAAGTTGTGATACCAACTATCATAATGATAAAAATAAATGCATCAATAAATTTTGTATCATTTAATTCTAACATTTCAATTAGATGTTCTGTCGTATATAAATCAATGTACACCGCAAAAGCATTAAGGATAATTTTTACAATTCCTGATAAAATATAGAATGGCACATATTTTCCGACATATCCTACAAGTTTACAAGTAGTCTTCATATTATTCATAGTCATCACCTACCTTTTGGTATTCTTCGGCTTGAACTAAGAACATATGACGATAACTTCCATTTTCATTTTTCATTAATTCTTCGTGTGTACCTTGTTCTTTGATTTCACCATCTTCAAATAGATAAATTTTATCAGCACTAATCGTGGTTGAGAAACGATGAGAGATAAATATTAAAGTTTTATTAACACTATAATTAAAGATTTCTTCAAATACCTTGCTTTCGGCTAGTGGATCTAATGCACTATTAGGTTCATCAAGTAGTAGTATTTCCGCATCACTCGCAAAGATTCTAGCAATTACTAGTTTTTGTCTTTCACCACCCGAAAGTTCCATTCCTTCTTTGTCAAATTCTTTAGTACAGTTTGCATAAATACCTTTTTCATGACTCATGACTTTGTCATATAATCCTACTTTCTTTAAAGCAGCAATTGCCCGCTTTTCATCTTCTTTATTTTGAGGTTTACGCATCAAAATATTTTCAATTACGCTCACCGCAAATATTTGATAATTTTGAAATACACAAGCGAATTTTTCTCTTATATTATATGGCTTTATGTCAGTATAACAAATATCATTATAAGTAATTGTTCCACTACTAGTATCATAAAGGCGAAGTAGCAATTTAATAAGTGTGGTTTTACCAGCTCCATTTTCACCTACAACCGCAATTTTTTCACCATTTTGAATTTTCATATTTAAGTTTTTAATGGTTGGATTAGAACTTGCAGGATAAGTAAAACTAACATCTTTAAATTCTATTTTCTCAAAATTTTTCATTTCTTTATCATAGCTTTTACCACTTATTTCAAGAGTAGATACTGTATCCATAACTCGGTAGTAGTCTTCACGATAAACGATGTTTTCTTTTAAATTGGCAATTCCTGATGATAGATTGTCAATTATAGCTGTTAAAGTATAACTTGCTCCCATCAGTGATGCTAAAATAACAATGTTTTGAGTTTTAATGGTTGTATAAGCCACAAATGATAAAGCAACGACAACAACTGTTTTAAGGAGTATTTCACTGATAGAGTATAAAATTTGACTTTTAACACGTAAGCTATCAAAGTTTTTTAATACTTGATTACCTATTTTATCATTTCTTTTTAAATACATTGGGGTAATATCAGTAGTTTTAACATCGATTGCGGAATCTTTAAGAAAGAAAACTCTTTTAATATATCCTCTTTCTCTTACTAATTGCATGTTTTTATCCCCTAATTTATGATTCAGTTTTGATGTTACACTTGATATAAAGAAAACAATAATCCCAATTATGATACCATAGATAAGAATTAATGGACTAAAAAATGAAAAAATCGTACCAATACTAAGTAGTGAAGTTAATCTAGTTATGAAGTTATCAAATGACCAAAATGTTGATTCCATATAATCAGATGCCTCATTAATTGCTTTTTGATATGAATTAAGGAAATCCATCGATTGGTATGTATCATAATCAACTTCTTGAATTTTTTGATATAACTGTTTCGCAACATAATTTGCCAAGTATCTTGATATACGGTCTGTCATTATATTATAATTATATATGCTAATTGCACTAAAAAGCATCCTTCCTAATGTAAATCCTATACAAGCATAAATTACATATTTATATCCTTCCATATTAGGTGATTTTTGATAAATGGTTCCTAAATAACCAATAATACCAATTGGCACTAAATCATAGAATAAATTTATTAGGATATTAAT
>UQAI01000090.1 GCA_900538885.1 uncultured Mollicutes bacterium | reverse complement strand
CCTAGCATATTTAGACTTTTTTTAAATTCTAATACCATCAGTTATTTACAGAGCCCAAATGATAACTCCCTTTTATATTTTCTTAACAAAACATCTTCTGCGCTTATGTTGTGTTGCGTCAAAAGCTTTCCATTGGTTTTGAATACTTAGATTAGTTTCTAAATTCAAATTAGTTTCAGCGTATTCAATTTTATTATCCTTTAAAATTGTTAATATTTTAGCAATTAAGGCTGTACTGACTCCTTTCATTTGATATTCAGGAAGTACACCTATTAACCCTAAGTCTATAACTCTTGGATTTCTTATAATTTTTAATAGCTTAAATATTGTTGGAATAGTAAGTCTACCACCAGATTTTTGTAACGCCTCACCAATTGCAGGGAACACCAATCCAAAACATACCACTTTATCATTCTCATCAACAATTACTGCTACTTTATCAATATCTATAATTAATTTAAAATTCTTTATTAAGTTCTTTTTCATTTGATCAGTAAATGGAACTGTTCCATAAATTTTATCATATGTTTTGTCTAAAATATCAAAGAATTGATCTCCATATTTTTTAATGAATTCCTTAATATTTTTAGCTTTTCCAAATGATAAATTATATTTTTTTAACATCATTCCACTAATTCTTTCAAGTCTTGGGTCAATTTCTTTTGGTAGTCTTAATCTACTTTCAACCCAATCTACTTCTTTTTCGTATCCACAATTTTCAATTAGTTTTTGATAATAATCATAATTGTATTGTTCTTCAAAAGTAGACATTTGGTCAAATCCTTCAATTAGTAATCCTTCTCGTTCTAAATCGGAAAATCCAAGTGGACCTACTATTTCTTCCATTCCTTTTTCTTTTGCCCAAATTTCAATATATTTAAATAATTCACCTGCAACTTCTTGATTATCAATACAATCAAATCTAGTAAATCTAATACGTTTTTGATTCCACTTTTCATTACTTGCCTTTTGTAAGATTCCTGATATTCTACCTACCATTTTGCCATCTAAATAGGCATTAAAGTATACAGCTTCTGATTGATCATAATAAAGATAATTTTCTTTAAATATAGACATTTCATCGCCATATAGTGGTGGAACAAAATATGGATTATTTTTATATAATTTTAATGGGAAATTAACGAATTCTTTTTTTTCTTTTCTTGTTTTTACTTCTCTTACTTCTATCATATATATCCTATCTATGTTTGGCATGAAATGACACACCTATTGCAGAAGGACCACAATGACTGCCTGCAGTTGGGTTAACAACCACATATTCGATGTTCAAATCATCTCCGAATTGTTGTTTCAATTTTCCCCCAAGTTCTTCAGCGAGTTCTATAGCATCACTGTGTGCAATTATTACACGATGATTTTTAATATCTTCTTCAAGTTCAACTACATATTCAACTAACTTATTTAGTGTTTTATTTTTTCCCTTCGCTTTACTAATACTTAGCATCTTTCCTTCAGAATTCATATATATAATTGGATGAATTCCGAATACTGTACCAAGTGTTGCAGAAAGATTACTGATACGACCACTCAATTTAAAAAACTTTAAGTTATCCGCATAAAAGTATGTAGCGAATTTATCAACTTCAGTTTTAGACCATTTCAAAATATCGTTTATAGTCTTTCCACTTTTATACATATCACCAATTTCTTTTATTATATTTAAACTACAAATTGTAATTCCTTTTGTGTCAATTGTATATATTTTACGTTCAGGATATTTTGCTTTTAGTTCCTCAATCGCAAGGTGCATTGCATTAAATGTTCCGCTCATTGCTGCTGAAAAATGAACATATAAAATATCATTGCCATTTTTAAATTCTGGTTCAAAGTAATTAATATACATTTCTGGACTTAATCCACAAGTTTTAGGCAACACTCCACTTCGTAACATATCATAAAAAGTTTTGTAATCAAATGTTTCAAAATCTACATATGGATATATTACTTTTTCATCAATAATGTATGGCATACTAATCAGTTTATAGCCATATTCCTTAGCATCTACTGGTGTTAAATCAGTATCAGTATCGGTAAATAATACTAACATAAATTTTTCCTTTCTTTTTTCGCCGTTTTTCGACACATTACATTATACCATTTTATTCCTTTTTAGTCAACTTTGTTGACGTATAGAACAATTAATGGTAAAATATATATATAGAAAGAGGTAAAAATATGATCAAAATTATAGTAGATACATTAGGCGCTGACCGAGGGTATGGTGTTATGGTTGATGGAGCTATTCAAGCTATCAACAATAATTCAGACATTCATATAATTCTAGTAGGTCCAAAAGATAAACTTGAAGAAGAATTAAAGAAATATACCTATAATTCAAATAATATTGAAATTGTAAATGCAACCGATGAAATAACTTGTAATGACAAACCTACAGAAGCAATCAAGAAAAAATTAGATAGTTCACTGGTTAAATCATTTGATATATTGCGAGAAAACGATGATATTAATTGTCTAGTTAGTGCAGGTTCAACTGGAGCCATTCTTACTGGAGCAGTCTTAAAGGTGGGTAGAATAAAAGGTGTAAAAAGACCAGCTTTTTGTCCAATTCTTCCGACAATGGTACCTGGAAAGATAGTCGCAATTTGCGATAGTGGCGCTAATGCTGATTGTGATCCTCACTACTTGCAACAATTTGGAATTATGGGAAGTTTATATCTAAATACGGCTTACAATATTGATAAGCCTAAGGTTGCACTTTTAAATATAGGAACTGAAGAAGAAAAAGGGGACATATTAAGAAAGCAAACTTTCCAATTATTAAAAGAAACTAATAATATTAACTTTGTTGGCAATATGGAAAGCAGAGATTTACTTACTGGAGAATATGATTTAGTAGTTTGTGATGGATTTAGCGGTAATGTTTTATTAAAATCTACAGAAGGTGCATGCCTTGAAATGTTAAAACTTTTAAAGAGAACTTTTACAAAGAGTTTTAAAAATAAAATAGGTGCATTACTTCTCAAAAAAGACATATATGAAATCAAAGATTTCATGGATTACAACAACTATGGCGGTGCAGTAATGCTGGGCGTTAATAAAACAATTGTTAAAGGTCATGGTTCTACTAAAGCATTATCAATCTTTCATTCTATTAATTTAGCTTATAAAATTGAAAGTAATAATTTAAGAGAAAAAATTGCAAGAGAAATAAAAGAAAATACATTAGAGGAAAAAGAGGCATAAGCCTCTTTTTTTGAATAAAAAAAGTTGTCCAATTGAGAACAACGCTTCTATATATATAAAAGGAAAAGCTAATTAAATGGTGGCTGGGGCCGGGATCGAACCAGCGACACATGGATTTTCAGTCCATTGCTCTACCAACTGAGCTACCTAGCCACCTAATGGCGGTCCTGACGGGAATCGAACCCGCGATCTCCTGCGTGACAGGCAGGCGTGATAAACCGCTACACCACAGGACCTTTTTATTGGTTGCGGGGGATGGATTTGAACCATCGACCTCCGGGTTATGAGCCCGACGAGCTACCAGACTGCTCTACTCCGCGATAAAAGATGGCGGAGAAAGAGGGATTCGAACCCCCGCGGCTGTTACACCCTGTCGGTTTTCAAGACCGATCCCTTCAGCCAGACTTGGGTATTTCTCCGTAATCATCTATAAAATAATAATGGTGGACCTTCAGGGACTCGAACCCCGGACCAACCGGTTATGAGCCGGGAGCTCTGACCAACTGAGCTAAAGGTCCATAATTTTTAAATGGTAGCGGCGGAGGGACTTGAACCCCCGACCTTCCGGGTATGAACCGGACGCTATAGCCAACTAAGCTACACCGCCATATCCTGATACAAAAAATGGTGGATCCAAAGGGACTCGAACCCTCGACCCCCTGCGTGCAAAACAGGTGCTCTCCCAGCTGAGCTATGGACCCACATATTTGGTGCCTAAGGCCGGAATCGAACCGGCACGGTATTGCTACCACAGGATTTTAAGTCCTGCGCGTCTACCTATTCCGCCACTCAGGCATGCTTACGCCCGAAAGATACAATTTAAAAAATGGTGTCCCCGAGACGATTCGAACGTCCGACCCACTGATTAAAAGTCAGTTGCTCTACCAACTGAGCTACGAGGACAAGAATGGTGCCGACTATAGGAATTGAACCCACAACCTACTGATTACAAGTCAGTTGCTCTACCGATTGAGCTAAGTCGGCAAATGGTGGAGGATGACGGGATCGAACCGCCGACCCTCTGCTTGTAAGGCAGATGCTCTCCCAGCTGAGCTAATCCTCCATGAATATAGAAAGGAGCTGGCAACGACCTATTTTTGCTATTTCTAACTATCGTC
>UQAI01000089.1 GCA_900538885.1 uncultured Mollicutes bacterium | reverse complement strand
ATTTTAAAATAAGAGTTTTTGAAACTCTTATTTTTTTAAAAAAAGGAGAAAAAGATGAATACAAACGAAACTCAAACATTACAACCTAATTATCGTCCCCCTATTCATAAATGGATTCTATTAAGTTTTCAACATGTTTTTGCGATGTTTAGCGCAACTGTTTTGGTACCTATCTTAACGGGACTTCCAATTTCGGTTGCTCTATTTGCGTCTGGTGTTGGAACATTAATTTATATTTTATGTACAAAAGCGAAAGTTCCAATTTATTTAGGTTCCAGTTTTGCATATATTGAGTATATCCTTGCGGTAAGTGTAACAACTAACATCGAAGGAAATAACATAATAACATCTTATGGGCCTGCCCTTACAGGTCTTGTCGCAGTTGGGTTAATTTATGCAATTGTAGCTGGTTTTATTAAAATATTTGGTACAAGCTGGCTCAAAAAGATTTTACCACCTGTTGTAATTGGGCCAATGATTATGGTAATTGGACTAGGACTATCAAGTAGTGCTATTGCTAATACTGGTATGACTCAAAATGGTGATTGGCGTGCTATAGTCGTAGCATTTGCGACACTATTAATTATTGCATTTACCGCAATTTTATCTAAAAAGTTTTTAAAGGTAGTGCCATTTTTAATTGGTATAATTGGAGGATATATTATTGCGGTAATTCTCAACTTTATTCCAAATGGTGACGCCAAGTTAATTGATTTTACTAGTTTAGCTACAGTAATTAAAAATCCAAGTCAATGGTTTGCTCTGCCTAAATTTATAATTATGGGATGGAAAGACCAAAAACTCGGATTAGGAATTTCCATGTATAAAGTTAGCTTTGGAGCTATTATTACGGTAATTCCCCTTGCTTTTGCTACTATTTGTGAACACATAGGTGATCACGAAGTGTTAGGACAAATTACTAAAAAAGATTATTTATCAGATCCAGGTTTACACCGAACACTGCTTGGTGATGGTATTGCTACAGCATTTGCAGGAATGATAGGTGGTCCAGCAAACACATCATATGGTGAAAATACTTCTGTTGTTGGTCTTACTAAAGTTGGATCAGTGTGGGTTACGGGTCTTGCAGCAATTTTTGCAATTTTACTTTCTTTTTGTAATGTTTTTACAGTATTAATTTCCACCATTCCACCTGCAGTAATGGGAGGAGTGTGTTTAATATTATATGGCTTTATCGCTGCGAATGGTCTTAGAACTTTATTAGATGCTAATGTTGACTTAAACAATATAAGAAATTTAATTATTATTTCTGCTATTTTAATAATTGGAATTGGTGGTGCCGCCATTTATAATAAAGTTGGAATGAAACTATTTACAAGTGTCGCTTTATCTACAATTGTAGGAATTGTTCTAAATTTAATTTTACCTAAAAATCAAAAAAGTGAAGAAGAAAAAAATTAACAATTATAATGATATCTATAGTTAACACGACTTAAGAATTCTACTAATACTAGTAGAGTTCTTTTAATTTTGCTTTAAAAAAGTAAATTCATTGCAATAAAAAATTAATGTGATCAAATTAAGTGAAGTTAATTAATCGTATAAATTCGAAAATATGATTTGAAATACTTATTTCAACAAAAACAAATGACTACGATTAAAGTTAGTAACATTTGGTTCTTTTCTCGTTATATTTGACATAATGTCTTTCTTTTTGTTTATTCATATTTATTGGCTTCAATCATAGGAGGAGAATATGAAAAATTTTTTGAACAAGGTTTTCAAAATAGAAGAAAACCAAACGACAATTAAGACGAAATAATTGCCGGTATCACAACTTTTTTTGCAATGTGTTACATTGTAATTGTAAATCCTAATGAAATGACTGGAGGAACAGCAATTCCAGAAATGACAAAAGTTTGGAATGCTTGTTTTATTGGTGGTATCATTGCGGCAGTTATTGCGACTGTATGCATGGCTTTTATCGCAAATAAACCATTTGCTCTTGCAGCAGGTATGGGACTTAACTCATTTTTCTTTGTATCTTTCATTTTGCCATGTTTAGTGTTTGATGAAAGAGGTCAAGCAAGCGAAAAAATATCAGTAGTTGAAGGTTACCAAATTGGTTTAGTTGTAATTCTATTATCAGGAGTTCTTTTCTTAATTTTATCACTTACTGGTCTTAGAAAATATATTGCGAAATCTCTACCAAGTAGTCTTAAAACAGCTATGTCTGCTGGTATTGGTTTATTTATCGCTTTTGTTGGCTTACAAAATAGCGGAATCGTAGTACCTAATCAATATACTGCAGTTTCATTAGTAAACTTTGCTAGTCGTGATCCCAATATTATAATTCCAGCATTAGTCGCTTTTATATGTGTAATTATAATAATAGTTCTTACAAAATGTAAGTCTAAAGTAATAAATCAATTGTCAATTATTTTAGGAATTATATGTTCGACAATTATATATTATGTTTTATGCTTAATCTTTAATGTAGATAAAGTACAAATGGAAAATATATCTGTAGGTCGTTCATTTAAAGATTGGTTTGAAGTTGGTTTTGGAGGATGCTTTAAAGGCTTTAAATATGTATTTAACTGGAAGGTAGTTAGTAGTATGCTTAGTTTGATTATGTTAGTACTTACTTACTCTCTTGTTGATATGTTTGAAACATTAGGTACTGTTTATGGCGCATCTTCAGAAGCTAATATGTTAGATGAAAATGGTGATCCAACTGGTTTAGGTGAAATAATGTTATGTGATTCAATAGGTACTACTGCTGGTGCTTTTACTGGTACATCAACAATTACAACATTTGTTGAATCAAGTGCAGGTGTTGCGGCTGGAGGAAGAACTGGTCTTGCATCACTAGTTACAGCTGTTTTATTCATTGCTTGCTTATTTGCGGCTCCAATAGTTAAGTATGTTCCACAATGTGCAACGGCTCCTGCCCTAATTTATGTTGGTATTTTAATGTGTAAAAATATCGTAAAAGTAGATTTCACTGATATCACTTCAGCTGCAACTGGATTTATGACACTCATAATGACAATCGCAACATATTCCATTTGTAATGGTATTATGATTGGTGCTATCACCTATGTATTAATAACTTTATTAACTGGTAAATATGGTAAAAAAGATATTGTTGTAACAATCATTGCACTACTTGGTATTTTAAGATTTGCTTTTGTTGCACTATAAAAATAAAAAAATACGTTGATAATGCTTCAACGTATTTTTTAAGCATAATTGGCATAACGATAATTAAATATAAATCACATGCAATAAAATATATAAATTTTTTGTCTTATTATATGAAAGATAATTTTTAATAGGATGGTAAAATAACTATAAAACTATTTTTAGTTTAACATAATGAAAAATTGACAATGTAGCATTTAGAAAGTTTTATATGTTATGAAATAATCTAATAAAATTTATTGATTATAAAAATACAAACGTAAATTTATGGTATTGGTTAAATTAGTATGATATAATGACCTTAGCATACGTGAATTCAAATTAATAATTGCATTTATAACATTAACTATTGTAAACATTACAAAAAGGAGAATAAAGCTATGGTAAAGAAATTAACTAAACTATTTTTAGTATTGGGTGTAATTCTCTTTAGTTCTTTAATTTTTTCTTGCAAAACAAAATCCTTTGAAGTTGTAGAAGGAAAATTTGTTTGTAATGAAAAAGAATTTTATGGAGAATTAGAATTATATAGAATATCTGAAAAAGAAGAAATTTTCAATTTTCTTGATTCCATAAAATATCAAGAAGAAATTTCAAATGGATTAAATGTTTTTAAAATAGATTATGGTAGAGGATATCAATATTATTCAGTTTCTTTATATGTAATATTTCAAGATACCGAAGAAAAAGTATATTTAGATTTTAAAAATTTAGAAGTAGAAGAAATGAGAAAAATTACGTTCAAAAATTATTTTTGGTTGGATGAAGATGGTCGTATGCTTTATCCAAGTAAATCAAATGTACTAGTTACTTATAAAACTGATAATTTTTATGTTACAGGTAGCTTTTATCAAAAAGATTTAGGTTGAAGATATGCTAATTGTGTTGAATGCAACAAACTAATAGATTTAAACTCTGATATTGTAGTTGTTTTACCATATAATATAAATGACAATATGAGAAGTATTAACGGAAGTTACATCAATTCTCAAGGACTTATTATATTAGTTGATAAAGATATCGAAGCATATATTAAGGGTACTTTGATTTTTTACAAAGAAGATGAAGATTTATAATTAAATAATTTTTAAGTCAAACTTGGAATCAGAAATTTTAAGTTTGATTTTTTAAATTTGAATTGTTGATGACAATAAGTCTTAAATTTGAAGATTTAAAGAGGAAAAAATTATTA
>UQAI01000088.1 GCA_900538885.1 uncultured Mollicutes bacterium | reverse complement strand
CAATAAAATTATTATTGAATATGGTATACATATGATTCCTGTAAATAGACATAGTTTCATATAAATAGGAGTAACAAAAGAATATAATATTAGAAAAATTCCTCCAATAACTTCTATTAAAAACAATTTTTTCACAGTTTTTGTCTTTTGTAATGATGCATAATGAAAGAAAACTTTAGTATTTTCTTCTAATCTATTTTTTTCTAGTCTTTTTTAATTATTATCTTAACGTATTATCTACTGTATTATTTTCATTTGGCATCATAGTTATTATAAATAAACATATAGCAGCACTACACACCACAGACGTGCCACCACTATATCCAGCAAAAGCAATTTCTATAACCATTATAGCACCACAAACTAAAATAGGAGCATATTCATATGTAACTTTGTCCCAGTCAATATCTGCTTCAGAACCTACTACCATTGAAATATATTCATTATTTGAATTTTCGTATGAATAACCTACTTCTGCAAACAAACTTCCATTTTCATTTAATCCAATACTCGCCTCTGCACTATATTGAAAAAATCCAACTTCTGCTTTAAGTGAAATACCATTATTTCCAAAATTAAATGAAATGGGACCTCCTAGTTCTTCTTTTCTTATAGATTATCACAAATTGTATTTACAACTGTGTCTGTAGCATCTTCGCCATAGGCCCATACCATAATTCCCATGCCATTTGCTTTAGCGTAGTTACATTTTTCTTTCACTCCTTCACTACTATCATAAGTAATAAAGATTTTATCTGTTTGGTTATATAAATATGAACCTACAACTTTACCATTATTATACTCAGTATATTTAACATAATTACTATCATTCATTAAAATACTGATTTCACTATAGTAAATTGTTCCACTCGCATATGATCCTGATACGCCATCTAATTTTGTTAATGTTCCGGCAATACCAAGAGCTGGATTTGATGCACTCATATCTACTGTACCAGTTACTTTATATGTTTTTCCGTATGCGGCTGAACCAAGGATTACTTTTTCTCTACTTAGACCAAGTTTAATAAATTGTTCAGCTCCATATACAGCTCCAAAACGATAATTGTTTGAAGCAGCACTTGCATAGCAGCTTGAAACATGTGATGTATAATTTGTGTTATTCAAATCATATGACATAACATTAACATAATCACAATAAGTATTAATACCACCAACTTCAGCATTACCTACAAAATCATATCTAGATGAACCCCATGATGTAGCAGGTATGGCGGTAGAAATAATGTAAGGTGAGCCACCTTCATCTTGAATTGCATCTAAGCCTTGTCTTAAATCACGTAATAATTTATTTAAATTTTTTTGGTCGATTTCAGTTGTAAATCCATCTAAACCAGAAGTACCTGGGAATTCCCAGTCAATGTCAACACCATCAAAATTATAGGTTTTAACTAAATTAATAATGTTATCAACAAATGTTTTTCTAGTTGAATCGGTATTACAAAGTTGTACCATCGCTTGAAGTGGAGCTTTATTTGCTCCATCTATAACAAGTAATACTCTGATACCATCATTTTTTAGTTGTTTTACAACATCTAAATAAGTCGTATCAATAGTAACTGTGCCATTTGCTTGAGGAATGCCAAAAGCATAGTAAATCATATTCATATTTTCTCTAAACTTTTGTGAAAACATTGTTCCTTCTGCTTTATATCTTGTACTATTACTTGTATAACTAGATGCCGATGAAACCGCAAAGTATACTGCTTTTGGATTAGACATATCATCAAAAGTAACAGGATTTATTGTGATTACCTTTTCTTTGGTTACTTCAGTTTCACCATTATTAATTTTTACAAATACCTTAACAGTTTGTTTTTGATGAGTTTGATATAAACGATTTGTGTAGCCTTTATCACCATCAATAGTATATAGATTAGGATTTTCACTACTCCAAGTTAAGGTAGCTCCCTCAAACTTCTTTGGTAAATAATCTAGGGTATCAGAAGTCACAACATCACTAACCATACTTAAAACATCATCAACTGTAATTTCTACCCATCTTGCATAAAGAATTATATTTGTTGTAGTATTTTCTGATATTTCGGTAACCTTATCACCAGCAAATGTTGGATTATCATACCAACCAATAAATGTATAACCTGCTTTAGTAGGAGTAGGTAAAGTTGTTACTTTTCCTTCAACATAATATGGTTTATAAGTGAAGTTTTCGGTATCACTTACAAGAATTAATGAATGAATTCGTGAAGTACTTCTTGTAAAAGTAACATCAATATTTATTGATCCAGTATTTAAACTATTTAAATCACTTGAGAATTCAACTAAATCGCCTACTTGAACATTGAAACCTACTAGTGTTTGATATTTATTAGAAGTATCACCTGAATAAGCAAGTAATAAATAATCATAGCTGGTAGGATTATTTTCACCGCTTAAAGCAATACTTGTGACAACATAACTGCCATTAATATAGTTAATACCTATACGGTACCAAAACTTAGAAGAACCTAAGCCTACACCAGCTTTAAATAATTCTAAGCCCATATACATATCAAAACCAGTTGTAGCATTTTGAGTATTATAAGCATTTATATTAATACTACCAACATTAGTACGTTTTTCAATAAAATTAGCATAGAAAACTAAATCTTCTTGCACAGCATTTAGATAATCATATGTTGTAAAATCAGCTAGTGTCCAACCTGCAAAATCATATCCTTCAAGACTAACTGTTGGAACTTCACTTATTCTAAGGCCTCTTTTTACAGTTTCTTTACTTACTATTATTCCACCATTAATAAACTTAACTGTATGTGTAACTCTTCTAAATCTTGCATATACTGTCGCATCAGCACTAACTGTAGTTACTCTATTTCCGCCTTCTTCACTATCATACCAACCTAAGAAATCATAATTCATTCTTTCAATGGTTGGAAGCGTAACTGGCGATGATGCGCACTTTTGAAGATTTAAGCTACCAACACCTGGCACATGGTCAAGTGCGTAATGGACACGTGGTGAACGTTCAACTGTAAACCATGCATATTTAGTAGTTAGAGTACTAGATGTAAAGTAGAAGAATTTACATGTATCAACAAATGCGGCCCAACTGCTATAGAAGAAATCATTACCATGAATATCATTTTTAGTATATCCTTCATCAGTACGCCAATAAGCAAAGAATACTTCTAAGAATTCTAAGAATTCAACATATTTATTATTTTGATAACAATAACCAATAAAATGAGTAGTTGGTTGCGTTTCAAAAGTTCCATTTTCTTCAATTGATAAATAGTATTTGCCAAACGCATTACCAACGCCAGCTAATTCACTTCTACCATTTGCATCCCAATTTTTACAATAAACTAGGAAATCAGAAACATTATTGATATTTAAACTAAGCATATCACAATCAGTATTATTTAATAAGAAATAATAATAATCAGTGAAGAATGCTTCATATAGTTCATCTTTTGTTTCATAGTGTTCATAGCCTAATTCATAGTCAATTGTAAACATTTTTTCTACATCAAGTTTACTAAAAGTAATGTTTACTTGACCATCGGTAAGTGATGTAATATCTGTTGAAAATTCAATAACATCACCAACTTCAAAATTAGCATTTACAAAATCATCATTCTTATAAGCTAAAATTAGATAATCATAATCTTTAACTAATGATTCACCACTTGACATAACTCTTGTTACAACATAGTTTGTTCCTTGGATAGTAAGTTCAACCTTGTGCCAGTATAATGATGAGCCTAACTCTACACCTTTCTTGTATAATCTGATACCTTCATATATTGGGTATCCTTCAAGTGCACCTTGAGTGTTGTATCCACAAATAGTAAGTTTCTTATCACTAATTTGAGGAAGGACTTCTTCTTTTGTCTTATGACAAACTGAACAAGTAAATACTTTTAAACCAGTTGATGTTGTGGTAGCAGGAATTGTTACAACTCCCTCATCCCAAGTGTGAGCAGCAACTTCTGATTTTTTACCACATACACATTCTTTCCAGTGTTCATTATCATCACTTTTGTATTCTTCACTATATGTGTGATCAAGTTTACCAATTTCTTCATATGTTGTATAATCACATCTATTACATGTATCATATGGCTTATAACCAGATTCAGTACATGTTGCGGCTTTCCCTTCATGATGAACTATATCGTGATTTAACGCATCTAGGGTTTCAGTTTCTATTGTTTCATGACATCTTGTACATTCTTTATGTCTTGTACCTGATTCTAAACATGTTGCATCCTTATCAGTTATCCATTCACTTGGTATATGATTTAATGCATTTATAGTTTCTGTTTCTAATGTTTCATGACATCTTGTACATTCTTTATGTCTTGTACCTGATTCTAAACATGTT
>UQAI01000087.1 GCA_900538885.1 uncultured Mollicutes bacterium | reverse complement strand
ACGGGCAGCCTCGTCCAGCCCGTCCAGTGGTCCGGCGAGATGCACGACGAAGAACTCGCCCTGGTCTATTATAACTATCGTTATTACAATCCCAAAGACGGCAGGTGGATCAACCGCGACCCCATCGCTGAAGAAGGGGGATGGAATTTATATAGTTTTAATAAAAATATAATATATACAACAGATTATTTGGGATTATTATCATTGGGGCGATTTATAACTAAAAGATTGATAGGAAAAATAAAAAAATCTCTTATAACTGATCTTAATGGACCCTATATTCCAGGATATTGGGAAGAAGATGCAGAGAATTCTGGAATAATAGCAATTTGTTTGAAGTGTAAAGGAACGAATAAACCTTTTAAAATTAATTTAGGTAACAACCCTAATCGTATTGGCAATACAACTACTTTATGTAATGGATGGGAAAAAATTGCAACATTTGATGGTTATGATTTATCTTGCAAGTGGAAGGAAGTCGGAGGAAGGAATTCCGATGAAGCACCCCGATATACAGGGAGAGTTCAAAGTAAAACCTATGAGTGTGTAAAATTGTCAGGAACAGGTAGTCTGTGTGGTACTAATTTCCCAGAAGATTGGAGAGCATAGCAATGAAAATCAAAAGAAAGAAATTCTATATTGTCGCAGGAATCGCAGTCTTATGTGCTGCTTTAATATATTGGTTATTGACCATATTTTTACGAGTATACGTAATGAAGTCGCCAGTTATGGAACCATTAGTTCCAACGGGATCAATCGTTATCATGAAACGCATTCACAATATAGATGAATTAAAACGGGGAGATATAGTTCATTGGAATTTTCCTTCTTACACATCCATTCCTAGCAATACAAGTACATTAGGAATAGTAGTTGGTTTTCCCAATGAACATCTAGAGTTAAAACATGGTGATATATGGATTAATGATCAAATAGCTCATATTAGACCTTTCCAATATGTTTATACGAAATCAGAACCAAATGTGTTGGAAGGATATAAAATGAAGCAGAAATATATGAATATGATTATTCCGAAAAATACATTCTACATCCTCTGTTTAGACAGAAATGCCATGGACAGCAGGGTAGTAGGCCCTATTCCATGGACTAATATAAAGAGTAAAGTAATTGAGCATATAAATCCTTAAATAATTATAAATCATCTATTCTATTTTTCATTTTAGGAATTATCATTTTATTCATTATATCGTCATTATTATTTTAATTAATAAACAAATTTGTGGAATCCTCTGAAACCAGTGGCAACAAGGTCATTGGTTTTGGTTCAAGATAATGCTATCTACTTTTACAGCCATGACTTCATCAAGAATGTGACGGAAATCTTCGACGCACAGGGAACGATCGCGGCGGCTTACGATTACTCCCCCTATGGGGCCGTGACCGGTACGGGCAGCCTCGTCCAGCCCGTCCAGTGGAGCAGCGAGATGTACGACGAAGAACCCGTCCTGGTCTATTACAGTTACCGCTTTTCCAACCCCAAAGACGGCAGGTGGATCAACCACGATCCCATCGCTGAACAGGGAGGATGGAATCTTTATGCGTTCGTAGGGAATAGCACTATATGGCATAACGACTATCGTGGGATTTCTAATGCTAAAGAACAATGTTGTTGTGGAAAGAAAAGATTACCTAATAAATCTTGTTGCGAAAATGGTGAAATTGTGAATTCTAAATCTTGCAAAATAAGAATTCTCATGGGACATTATAATAAGGAAAATTTAGAAAAAAAGATTAATCAATTTTGTAAAGCTGATAGGCTTGGGATCGTAAGTTGTTATTCTACAGAAACAAATACATGGATTCCTACTACTCAATCTTATCCTATGATGGTAGAAATCCTGATATAATTAACAGAGGAGGAGAAGCTGCACGGTATTTGCGGGCAGAGTTGGAGGCAGCTAAACAGGAAGCCAAAAATATGTGTAGCAAAGAAAATAAAAGATGTTGCTCTAAGGTTATCATTATCGTTTCGGATTCAGGAGATAAGAATGGTAAAGGAGCTTGGCAAGTAAAATTTACTTTTGGAATAAATCCCTATACAGTTATAATAGACTGCGATAAGCCCAAACCCAGAAATTGCAAAACCAGAGGAGGAATGGTTTCCTCTAAATAAGTCGAGATGTTTTAAGTTTATTCTACTATGAAATTAACATGTATTATATTTTTATTTTTTGTGTTATCGCAATTGGTGAAATGGAAGATAAGGAATATAAAGACTTTGACCTATATACAGAATCATCATTTTTAAAAAATGGGAAGAAATTTCGAGCCACGAAGTTATCTTTAAATCAAAGGAAGGAATTGAGAGATATTTTAAGTAAATATGATTTATTCTTGGAAGGAAGAACAGAAAACACCTTCCCTTTTATAGGAACTTTGGCTATATTTCGTGTTGCTATAGATAAAAAGCCGTATTTATTATGCATGATAAATAATACAAACCATATTTTCGCAAAAAAAAAGATTGGGCGAGAGAAATATCAAAAAAAATTATTTTGGATACAGGAAATAGATGGAAATAATAATCCGGAAAAACCGGAAATTAGGATATTTGAATCCGCCGCCCTCTATTTAGAGTTAGAGAAATTTTTGGAAAGAATTGCATCTCCTGTCTTGAAAAAAGAGTAATAATTGTTATAACATTGTTCCCTGCCTCCCCCTCTGAATATAGATTTAAAGTTACGCGACGTTTGGGGCGTTGTTACCACAACTGTCCTCAGTAACGGGGAACAGAACCTACATGCCGTGCGTCCTACGACTGCACCTACACGGCAACATCAACAACCGCAAGAGGACGCAGGAAATAATCGAAGAGCTCACCTACGCGACTAACAGCTTGAACCAGTCACCAGCATTATCAATTCAACTCTCAATTTTCCACTCCTCCACAACCTTTTATTCCCGCTTATGACGCCTTGGGCAACCAGGCCTTGATCAAAAAACTTCAACGGACATTTGGAACGCTGTTGTACACTGCGGCCAACCGTGCGGTGAGTTTCACCAGCCGGGACGGCGCGACAGTCGTGGAATGCGGCTACGACTACCAGGGACGGCGCTACGTGAAGAAAGTCACCCAAAACGGCACGGTCGCCAGCCACGAACGGTACCTGTACCGAGGCTATTTGCAGATAGCCGCCCTGGATATGCTGGACAACCGTAACGTGCTCCGGACACTGCTGTGGGACCCTCTGGAACCGGTGGCCACCCGCCCCCTGGCCCTCGTGCAGGGCGCTTCCCTGTACTGCTACGGTGTGGACTTCAACAAGAATGTGTCGGAGGTCTTCGACGCACAGGGAACGATCGCGGCGGCTTACGATTACTCCCCCTATGGGGCCGTGACCGGTACGGGCAGCCTCGTCCAGCCCGTCCAGTGGTCCGGCGAGATGCACGATGGGGAATTGGAACTGGACTATTATAATTACCGCTATTATAATCCTGCAGACGGCAGGTGGATCAACCGCGATCCTATCGCTGAACAGGGCGGGTGGAATCTTTATGTGTTCCTCGGTAGCAGCCCTAAAGATAAGTTTGATACTTTGGGGTTGATAGGAATATTTGGATTATTAGGAGGAGCTTTAATAGATTATGGGTTTCAAGTTACTGCAAACTATATTCAAGACAAAGAAGATCCTTGGACAGATATAGATTGGGGTTCGGTTAAAACTTCTACAGCTTTAGGGGCTGCAGGAATACCTGGAAATGTAAAAATAGGAAAAAATATATATAAAAATATTAAGGAGTCTGTTAAGATGCGCAAACGCATTAAAAATACGTCAGAAAATTCACATATATAAAGAAAAATTACCAACAACTCATCAAAAAAAACTTTTGAAAAGAAAACAGAAAAGAGAAAATATTTATTCTGAATATAAAAATGAAATAAAGAATAATTTTTTAATTGGAATTATTCGAGGATTAGCTAAAAATATAGGTTCTGAGGTTTATGAAAATTACAAAAATACGTTAGGAAACAAGTACGAAAAATGCTGTCAAGACATCATCATAATAATTATAGTAGAAATAGAAGTAGAAATAAAAATAGATTCTTTTCAACAATATAAGAACAATAACATTCTTGAGGAAAATCCAAATTATATACCACCTACAAGACCATTTTATCCTTTAAGATAAATATAAAACAATGAATTACTTATATATATTTTCTTTTGTATTAGCTATTGGCTTATCTTTTTATGTGTATGGATTAAAAAAAGGAGCATGGTATTTTTTTATAACATTTTTTATTATCTTATTAGGGATCATAGCTGACGATTTATTATTCCCTTATACAACTATAATTGCAATATTAATATTATCAATTTCATTCTATTTTTATAGAAAATTCTTTCATT
>UQAI01000086.1 GCA_900538885.1 uncultured Mollicutes bacterium | reverse complement strand
CCCCCAGTAAATGGAAAGGTTATTTTTCAAAAACCCCCATTTTATTTAAAGCACCCAAAGAAACAAAAGAAATACCCTGTTGAAATGCCATACCAAAAAGGTACAGATTTCAACAGGGTATTCATATTTCAAAATGACTATAACCAATCTCTATATTTCATTGAAAACTGTCAATTTACTGTTATTACTATAAACTATGAGAAGTTGTCTTTTACCTTATAGTAAAAAACATATAAGAAGCAAGCATATTTGTGCAAAAACACCCGTTTTTGCACTTTTTGTTTGAAAAAGCCATCATTTTGTTAAAATGTGCTTCGCACTCTTTCAGACAAAACCCCGCTATTACAATTTTTCTCACCTTAAATAGGAAATCACCTCTCGAAATACCATAAAAAATGACCTTTTAAATTAGTTTAGAGTTTTAACATTTATAAAAAAAGTATTGGGTAAATCTAAAAGTTTCTTGTGCTTTTGTGTAATGAACTATTTTTTGTGTGAATCTTTGTGTGAAAAAACCATACGATTAAACATTTTTAATAAACATTATCATATATAAGGGGATAAATTTAATTTGTGAATTACTACAATTAAGATTATTCATTGATAAGATTATTCCATAATCTAACTTTTCTTTTTCTACAATGTTTTTAATGCTTACCGCGTTTTTATTGTTTCCAAACTTAACTTCTATTGGAATTGTTTTGTTATTTAGATAAGTAATAAAATCAATTTCTAAATTATCATTTTTTTGATAATAGTAAATATCTAATTCATTATCAATTAAACATTGGGCAACGATATTTTCAAAAACTCCACCTTTAAACACTCCTAAATTTCCATTTATAATTTCATTGCTTAAATTGTCCTTATAAAAAGCAAGTAACAAACCTGTATCATTCAAATAAAATTTAAATGCATTAGGATCTCTATATGCTCTTAACGGAATATCAAAAGTCTTTAATCTATTAACTTTAATTCCAAGTCCTGAGTCTAATATCCGTGAAAGGGAGTTTCCGTAATATCTAGCAGTCCCACCTTGTCTAATAACTTTATATTGAAACTTTTTATTATCTTTTGCAAGTTGATCTGGTATTGATTCAAAACACTCTCTTACTTTTTCTTTCATCATTTTAGTAGAATATTTCGCAATATCATCTTTATAATCATCTATAATTCTCTTTTGTACTTCTAATACATTGTAAAGGTTAGAAGTATTAATGTATGCTTTAACTGCTTCTGGCATCCCACCAACTACAACATAACGTAGAAAAATTTCACTTAGTTTATCATGTATTACTGAAGGAACTGGCAATTCTTTATCATAATATTCTTTAACCCCATTAATCATTTCATCTGAATAATTATTTGCCCATAAAAACTCTTTGAATGACATAGGTCTCATATATAATTTTTCTACATATCCAACAGGAAAAGATGATACTTCATGCGTTATAATACCAAGCATAGAACCACTAGCAATTACATCAAATCTATTATCTATCGCAAATGATTTCAATGCAGTTAATACTTGGGGACATTTTTGTGCTTCATCGAAAAAAATTAACGTTTTACCTTCAATAATTGGAGTATTTGTATTATATGTAGATAGTTGAAATAATAAAGTTTTAATATCTAAATTACCTTCAAATAATTTTCTTGCATTTACATCAAACTCAAAATTAATGTAATATACATACTCATAATTATTTTTTCCAAATTCATTAATAAGATATGTTTTTCCAACTTGCCTTGCTCCATAAATTATTAGTGGTTTTTTATTAAGATTATTTTTCCAATTTAATAACTTATAATACATTTCCCTTTTCATAATTTGCACTTCCTTTTTATTGAAATTATACCACAAATATTAAAAATATGCAATTATTGTGTTAATAAACTATTAAAAATATGCAATTATTATGTAAAGAAACTATTAAAAATATGCAATTTTAATTTTCATCATATTCCAAATTCATCTTATCCACTATCCAATGTACTACAAAAAATAGGTGAATAACCACCTATTCATCAAGCATTTTATACATACTTCTTACAGTCAAGAAAAGTTCTTTACGATGTAACAAAGTGCTATATCATAACTATAAACAAAATATATCAAGACTAATTAACAACACAACTATTTAGTTACACTAAAACATATAAATATTAGTTTAGTTGTGTTTATCAATATCGTTTTTAATATGTTTGCACTTTATAAATGCAATTAATGATGCAATACTAAAAAATAAACACATAATTAAACAAAAACAAATTACTACCTTATTAAAAAATTTTTCAATTATTAAAAAATACATAAGTATAATTACAAAACTAATACTTGCTATACTGCATCCTATTGCTATTGTAAGATAACGACTATACCACTTTTCAGCGTATTTATTTTTCATTTTCTTGTTTTCCTTTTATAATTTTTGTAAGTACGATTATTAAAAAAATTATTACATATAATGCAATTATTGAAATCAAAAAGCAAATAATCCAATAAACAAATAAAACAAGCCAACCCCAAGCTCCATATTCGTTTAAATGTGCATACTTAAGAATACGAATTAAAACAGATATTAATGAAATAATTATACTCAAAATACAACTTAACTTTAAATTGTATTTGAAATCATTTTTATTATATAATTTCATCTTATTTTAATCTCCACTTCTATTAAATTGCTTTTCTCCACAATGAGGACATTTAATTTTATAGTAATCGTTGAAATGTTGTTCAAACATCATTTTATACCATTTAGGATAGAATTCTTTATTGCACTGTGAACATATAAATTTATGTTTGGAAAGGATTATTCCCTTTATCAAACTAGCTAATACCACAATACTACACCACATCCTAAAATTATTAAGACTAATTTTACTAGTGTCATTATAATATTCCCTCCTATTTTTATTTTATTAAAAACGCCATATATAATGGAATCGTATTAATTCCATTTGTGGTACCAACATTAGCATTTGCAAGTTTAAAATTGTTACTGACATTATAGTTACTTTTATTATTCAATATTTCTTTTAATGCTTTAGCATTTCCATTATTAGATTTTACTTCAATTAAAGTAATCTCATTATTGTATCTAGTAACGAAATCAATTTCTAATCCACTTTGTTTATGATAATAATATAGACTCTTATTCATTTTGTTAAATGCATCCGCAATAATATTTTCAAATATTGCGCCTTTATACACTTTTAAATCACCATTGATAATGTTATCAACAGTTCCTTCTTCTAACATCGCTGTAAAAAGGCCTGTATCCGTAACATATATTTTAAACGTATTGTCATCTTTATTACCTTCAAGAGGAAGTTCCAAATTAAATAAATTATGGCATTTACATATTAATCCAAATTCTTCTAACCAAGTAATTGCGTTACTATGACTCCTTGAATTAGCATTATTTACTACTAACTTATATTGAAATTTTTTGTTTTCTTTAGCGAGCTGATTATGAATAGATTTATATATTTGCATAATCTTAGTCAATTCAGCATAATTAATTTCCTGTACCTCATCTTTGTTAAGGTGTTTACCAAAATCATCTTTATAACTTTCTAAAATGCTTTGTTGAATCTCTCTTACTTGTGCTAGATCATGAGTCAAATTAAAGACATTAACCACATCAGGAAGTCCACCAACGCATAAATATTCTTTAAAATATTTCATAAGTTTTTCATTGACATTAGCGATTACGTTAGTTTTTTCATTAAAACACTTTTTTACATAATCAATAACTGTTTTATCAAGGCCTATCGCCCACAAATATTCTTCAAAATCCATAGGTTTCATAGTTATAACTTTTTCAAATCCAGTAGATACACCCTTCGAAACCTTCTTATTATACCCTCTAAGTCCTAAAAGTGATCCAGTACAAATAATATCAAATCTACCATCTTCCATAAATGGTTTAATAGATGATCTAGCATTTGCACACTCTTGTAATTCATCAAATATGATTACTGTCTTGTATGGAACAAATTTTGATCCCAAATTAGATGCCGATAAACTAATTATTAAATCGTCTACATTTAAGTCTTTATCAAATAATGATCTTACAGATGAATTATGCATAAAATCAATATATACTACATTTTCATAATGTTCTTCACAAAATTTTTTAACAATTGTTGTTTTGCCAATTTGTCTTAATCCTTTAATAATTAAGGCTCTTTTTTAATTTTTAAGGATTCATACCATGAAATAATATCATTATATATTTTTCGTTCAAACACAATTATCACCTCTAAATAAATTATACACTTTTTTATAGGGAGTTTTTAGTATATTTTGCATTTTTTTATAGGGAGTTTTAAAGATAATGTTTTTTGACTTAAAATTCACTAATTTTATAAACTATCACTTCTTATAAAATTATATAAA
>UQAI01000085.1 GCA_900538885.1 uncultured Mollicutes bacterium | reverse complement strand
AAATAATTTCGCTTATAAATAAGATTTTTTTTGTAAAAGTGCAAAGTTATTGACAAAAATATACTTAAAATGACAGACATTTATGACAAAAATAGGCACTTAACAATTAATTTTGTTAAACACCCATTTATACTCATTTTATAAATTATTATAATTCTAAGATAAAATACTGATATAAGTTATTGAAATAATAAGTATTATCGAAACAATCGAAAGAATTAACCCCACTATCGCACCAATTTTAGATGAAGTTTTTTTTATTTGTAATGCGACAATTGAAATGATTATTCCTATTACCCCAAAATAAAGTCCTATTTTAATAAATAGTTCTACATATGATGGTAAGTATGCTGGAAACATAGATTGCAAAAATTCATTTCTTTCTGACGCTTTTGTTTTAATTAGACCAAGTAGAATATATAAAAAAATACAAAATGGACCAATTAAAGACCCTATTCCCACCGCAAAACATGTATTATTAATTAATTCATATAAACCTTTAGTCTTAGCAAGTGGTTCTTCAACTGTTTCTTTTGAATTAGAAATTGGATTACTTACATTTTGAATTTTTTGTTTTTCTTCATAATTGGAAATGCAATTACTTACTTCTTGAATTTCTTGTTTTTCTTCATAATTAGAAATACCTTCGCTTACGTTTTGGCTTGTAGTTGTTACTACTTTTTTGTCTTTCTTATAAAATATTGTAAAATATAATATTGTAACAGCAATTGAACAAGCTAATATAGTACTACTTATACTAAGTACAAAATATAAAGCAACTAAATTATACGGATCAGGTATTTTAATGATGTTTCCATATTGATTTCTATATTTGTTGATAATTTTTATTGCGTTATCTACTGATGTAAAGCCAGTATCCATATAATTCATATCAAAGATAAACGTAAGTAAGCCTAAAACAAAGCAAATAATTGCACAACTGCTAATTATAATGACTGAAACTTTATTATTGATTTTTTTGACAAATAAACTTACAACTAGTAGCACTAATAACAAGCAACAAAAAACAAAAAATATTGTTCCTATTACCTCACAATCAATAATTTTGGCAGTATAAACACCCTCTTTTAATAAATCATAATAGTAATATCCATAATAAGGACCCACTATTTTAATTTCATAAAAATTCATATCACCGAATGGAATAAAACAAAGTATCATACAGCCTACCATTAAGCCTAGCATTGCTAGTTTATAGATTAATAATAATTTATCTCCTCCTGTTTTTTTGTTTGGTTTTGAGACATCAACTTTAACACTTTCTTCATTTTCTAGTGCACTACCACAACTACGACAAAATTTGTTGTCTTCATAGTTTTCAGTTCCACATTTTTTACAAATTATCATATTTTTTCACCTCTCAACGAATAAGACACATTCTAGAATTAAAAAAGGCACTTAGTAGTTAATTTTGCTAAATGCCTATTTTTCTATTCTTTATGTTTACTACCATAATCATAAGTTATAGTTTTTTAGTTTTTCTCTTCATTATTTTCAGTTTGCTCTATAACATTATTATTTGGCATTACACTTTCTTTAGGTTCTTCACTTAACTCTATACGTCCTTTAATACTTTCATTTGAGTATGCAATATTATTATTTAATACAGTAGCATTTACCATATTGTTTTTAGAAAAATTAAATTTCGTAAAGTAAAGAATAATTACAACAACTGAACCAGCTAAAGCAATTAAACTAAAAATTAGTACTAAATAAAGAACAAATAAGTTATATGGCACATCAACTGGAATAAAATTATTGTAACGATCGTATAGTGATGATATGTTGCCAGAATTTATAAGTTTTTCAGCTAGTGTTAATGAACTAATATGTGAAGTTATATATTCGATATTAAAAATAAACGTAAGTAATCCAAAAACAAATAAAAGTAATGAACTACCACCAGTTACAAATAATGGTATTTTTTTATTAATATTTTTAACTAGTAACGATACAACTGAAAAAACTAATATTAAACAACATAAAATGAAAAATATTATACCAATTGTTCCACGTGTCGATCCACTATATAGAATTTTCGCAACAAAAGTAGTATTAAGTTGTAAATCAGCATAAATGTAAGGAAATGTGCCTTTAATCACAACTTTATAAAACATAACTTTTCCATATGGAATAAAACAAAGTATCATACAAACTACCATTAAACCTAGCATTGCTAGTTTGTAAATAAATAATAATTTATCTACTCCTGTTTTTTCACGTTTACTATCATAAGTATAAGATATAGTTTTTAAATTTTTCCCTTCATTATTTTCAGTTTGCTTTGTACCATTAATATTTGACATCACACTTTCTTCATTTTCTAGTGCACTACCACAACTACGACAAAATTTGTTTTCTTCGTAGTTTTCAGTTCCACATTTTTTACAAATTATCATATTTTTTTCACCTCTCAACTAATAAGACACAATCTAGAATTAAAAAAAGCACTTAGCAGTTAATTTTGCTAAATGCTTTTTTTATTTTTACCACCATAATCATAAGTTATAGTTTTTAATTTTTTCCTTTATCCTATAATATTATTATCAGACAACATGCTTTTTTCACGTACTTCACTTGATTCTTCATCTTCATCTATACTTTCATTTGAGCGTGTAGTATTATTATTTAATGTTGCAGTATTCTTCACTTTACCTTTTAAACGTTTAAGTTTAGCAAAGTTAAGAACAAATACAGTAATAGATCCTACAAATGCAATTATAATAAAAATTAGCACTAAATAAAGAACAAATAAATTGGTTGGTACATCTATTGGAATCAAATTATTGTACTTTTCAAATAACGCTTGTGCATAATCTGAATTTACAAGTTTATCAGCTTCTGTAAATGAACTAATATGTGAAGTTATATACTTTATATTAAGTATAAACACAAGTAATCCAAAAATAAATAAAAGTACTGAACTACCACTAGTTATACATAATGCTAGTTTTTTGTTGATTTTTTTAACTAATAACGATACAACTAAAAAAACTAATATTAAACAACATAAAATAAAAAATATTATTCCAATTGTTCCACGTGCTCCACCACTTTGCATGATTTTCGCAGTATAACTATTAACAAAGTCTAAATCTACATAACGGTAATATTTTGTTCCTCTGATTACAGTTTCATAAAACTCAACTTTTCCAAATGGTATAAAACAAAGTACCATACAACCGACCATTAAACCTAGCATTGCTAGTTTATAGATGAATAATAATTTATCTATTTGATTTGGTTTTAAGATGCTTACTTTACTTTCAAGGATACTACCACAATTAAGGCAGAAGTTGTTGTCATCAGGGTTTTTGTATCCACATTTTTTACAAACTATCATAATTTTCTCACTCCTCTACTAATAAGACACATTTATAATAGAATAAGCACTTAGCTATTAACTTGCTAAATGCTTACTTTTTTTATTTATACATAAATAATTTTGCAAATTGGAAGATATCATTGCTGTTAACACCATGAGATCTAAGCCATTCCTTAAGTATTCCCAGCATAATATAAGAAAATAGTAATCCAATGCCAAAACCACAAACTGATAAGATGATACCTGCTAAAGCTTTTTTCTTGTTAACTTTAATTTTTGATACCATTCCCAAAATTGAGAAAATAAGACCTGGCTGAGCAAGTGTTAATGCCACACTACTTGCGACAAATGATGCTGCACAAATAAGACTTGCAAGACCTAATCCAAAGCCTACTCTACCAAACACTCTCCAACAATTTGCTTCAAGTTTAACCTCTGGTTTAATTTCTTCTACTTCTACAGCTTCGGGGTTTACTTCAACTTCTTGGATTTGCTTTTCCAGTGGAGTACCACATCCACCACAGAACTTAGTTTCATCAGGATTTACTTTCCCACATTTTTTACATACTAACATATTAATTCTCCTTTTTGAGTAAATATCTATATACTAGTATTATCAATAGTAACTACCTATTTCTGCGGCAACTCCAATTGCAACTAAAATTACGTACATAATAAAGCCAATTGCTAAACCAATAATTGATAAAATCATACCAACTTTTGCTTTTTTATGGGCACTTTCATCTTTAGTTCTCATACCTAAGATTGAAAATACTAAAGCTGGTTGTCCTGATACAAGTGCAAAAACACTAAAGATAAATGTTGGTGCTATCGCAATTGTAATAATACCAAGAATAAAGCCGACTTTAGCAAATATTCTCCAACATTTTGCTTCACCTTTAACATTTTGAGTAGTTGGCTCAACTACTGGTTGTGCTTGTACAACTACTTCTGGTTGTTCTAGTGGTGTACCACATCCACCGCAGAACTTAGTTCCGTCAGGATTTACTTTTCCACATTCTTTACAATAAATCATATTCTTTTCCTCCTTAATTTTTTAATATAT
>UQAI01000084.1 GCA_900538885.1 uncultured Mollicutes bacterium | reverse complement strand
TTTGTAAATATCATATGTTAATTTCTTTGAATATATCATATGTTAATCAGAAAAATAAAATAATGTAATTTAATAACTTGTTATTCAATTCATAATGTGCTATAATAAGTATAAATAATAAGAAAGTGGTGAAAATAATGTTATTTCAACTCTTAAATATAACAAAACTAGGTATCGTAACATTATTACCGGTTTTCACTTCTACTTTAGTTTACTTTTTAGAAAAGAAAACAAATTTTAGTAAAATTACATATTGGAGAAAACAAATATTAATTGGTTTAATTTTTGGTGTAGTAGCATGCCTCGCAACTGAATTTGGAATTCAAATTAATGGTGCGACAATTAATGTTAGAAATGCAGCCCCACTAGCAAGTGCTTTATTATTTGGTGGACCATCGGGTATTATTGCGGGAGTTATAGGCGGATTATACCGATTTTTCGCAACATACTGGGGAGCAGGACAGTTTAGTCAAGTAGCTTGTACAATTGGTTGTATTTTGGCAGGTTTAATTGGCGCCTTTGCGAGAAAGTATTTGTTTGATAATAAAAAAGCTCCATGGGTAGCAGGCATTGCGATTGCGGCAACATCAGAAACATTACACATGTTATTAATATTTATAACAAAAATGGATAATGTATATTTCTCATATGAAGTTGTTGAAGCTTGTGCTGTCGCTATGATTATATGTAACTCTATTTCGGTAATGCTTTCTTTATTAATTGTTTCATTAATTGGTAAAGAAAAAACTGAAAGAAAAAGAGGAAAACAAATTGCTCAAGTATTTCAATTTCTTTTGATGATATGCGTAATTGTTGCCTTTTTCGCAACCACAATTTTTACATATTCACTTCAAACTCGTATTGCTTATGCTGAAGTAGATAATATTTTAAAACTAAATCTTGAAGATGTTAAAAAAGATGTTCAAGAATATTCCGATGATAATTTATTAAAACTAACTAAACTTATCGCAACAGAAGTTACTAAAGAAACAACAGATGAAGAGTTAAAACAATTATTAGATAAAGATCAATACAATGTTGCTGAAATAAACATAATTGATGAAAATGGAATAGTTATTAAAAGTACAAATGGTGAATTTATTGATTTTGATATGAATTCAGGTGATCAATCTCGAGAATTTATGTGCTTGTTAAATGGCAAAAAAGAGTATGTTCAAAAGTACCAGCCCCTTGCCATTAATCCTTCAATATCTCGTAAGTATGCTGGAGTTGCATTTGCTGATGGTGGATTTTTACAAGTAGGATATGATGCCAAGCAATTTCAAACAGCTCTAGCAAGTGAAATCATTACATCAGTAAGAAATAGACACATAGGCCAAAATGGAACAATTATAGTATGTGATGAAGAACTAAATGTGCTAAATAAAGATTATCTAGATAATACTGATTCAACATTTAATAAAAAGAGTTTAAACTCAATGAATTTAACACCATATAAGAGATTTAAAACAGAAATAGGAAATACAAAAGTTTATTTCATGTATACAGCTACTGAAGGATTCTATATCGCCGCATACATGCCTGTGACAGAAGCTTTATTTTCAAGAAATATTGCGGTTACAATCCTTGCCTTTATGGAAGTTATTGTATATGCTGCTTTATTCGCGTTAATATATTATTTATTAAAACGCTTAATTGTTGATAATATTCATAGAATAAATAGTTCACTAGGTCAAATTACAAATGGTGATTTATCAGTCTATGTAAATGTCCGCGAAAACATTGAGTTTGCTTCATTATCAGATGATATAAACGCAACAGTAGATACATTAAAAGGATACATCACTGAAGCTGAAAATAGAATAGACAGAGAACTAGAGTTTGCAAGACAAATTCAAAAATCTTCATTACCTTCAGTTTTTCCACCATATCCTGAACATAAAGAATTTGATATTTATGCATCTATGGATGCCGCGAAAGAAGTAGGAGGAGATTTCTATGATTTCTTCTTAACCGATAAAAACCACTTAGCTATTTTGGTTGCGGATGTATCTGGAAAAGGTATTCCAGCCGCATTATTTATGATGCGTGCTAAAACATTAATTAAAAATCTTTGTGAAAGTGGTAAAAGTGTTGATGAAGTTTTAACGCTTGCTAATAAAGCTTTATGTGAAAATAATGATGCGGAAATGTTTGTAACGGCTTGGCTTGGTGTAATTAACTTAGATACACTAGTATTAGAGTATGCAAATGCGGGACATAATCCACCATTAATTAAGATAAATGATAAATTTGAATATTTAAGAACTAAGCCCAACTTTATTCTCGCTGGTTTATCAATGAGTAAATATAAAAAACATGAAATAGAGTTAAAAGTAGGTTCACAAATATTTTTATATACCGATGGCGTAACCGAAGCTGCTGATAGTACAAATAAACTATATGGAGAAGCTAGATTAATAGAAACGATAAATAAAGAAGATTTATCACCAGAATCACTATGCAATATGATTAAAACTGATATTAAAGATTTTGTTAAAGATGCTGAACAATCAGATGATATAACGATGCTTTCGGTTAGAATTAATAGGGTAGATGAAACTGAAAAAATAGAATTAACCCCTAATGGAGAGTCAATAGTAAAAGCTAATGATTTTTTTACAAAAACTTTAGAAAAATGGGAAACCAACATGAAAACCACCAATAAAGTAATGCTAGCTCTAGATGAAATTTATTCCAACATAGTTTATTATAGTAAGGCAACACTTGCTAATTTAATTCTCATAAAAAAAGAAGAAGGTATTGAAATTATTTTTGAAGATAATGGCTTACCTTATGATCCGACTCTAAATAAAGATCCTGACGTAACCTTAGGGGCAGAAGAGAGGAAAATAGGGGGATTAGGAATTTATATGGTCAAAAAAATAGCGGATACAGTTGAATACAAATATGATAATAAAAATATCTTAAAAGTTTTTATAAAGTATTAATTAATGACTATACAAAAATCAACATTGTATTTTTAAAAAGAAGGAGACTAAAATGCAAATACGTACAGAAGTAAAAAATAATCTTACATATGTTTATATAGATGGAATTATTAATTCCACAAACGCCAATGAATTTTCTGATAAAATTAAAGATGAACCAAAAGGTACAGATGGATTAGTTTTAGATTGTGAAAAACTAGAATACATCTCAAGTGCTGGTTTAAGAGTAATACTAAGTGCTAAAAAAAGATGTGGCGATAAAACATTTAAAGTTATTAATGTAAATAGCGAAGTAATGGAGGTGTTTAAAGTCACAGGATTTGATGAAATTATGGATATTACACAAACTAATAAAAAAATCAGTGTTGAAGACTGTGATATTATTGGCCGTGGTAGTTGTGGTGAATGTTACCGTATTGATGATGAAACTATAATTAAGTTATATTACGGCAATACTGATATCAGCGTAATTGAACATGAAAAAGCTCTTTCCAAAAAAGCCTTTGTTATGGGTATTCCCACCGCAATATCCTATGATATTGTTGAAGCAGATGGCAGAATTGGAGTTGTCTATGAATTAATTAAATCAAAGACCCTTGCTGAACTAATGAGAACTGACCCTGATAATTTAGATAAATATATCAAGATGTATGCAGATATTTGTAAGAGTATTCATGCAATTCACACTGATGATCCAGATATTCCATCATTCAAAGATTTAAATAAAGAAGGCATTAAACTTGTTACCGGAATTACTGATGAAGAAAGAGATTTACTAAACAAATTTGTTGATATGATACCAGATGGTAATTCTTGTATACATGGTGATTTAAATGTTAACAACATTATGGTCCAAGATGGTGAATGCTGTTTAATTGATATGGGTGAATTTGGAAAAGGTATACCAATGTTTGATATATCCCGTATAGTATTTTCAATGGAATGTTTAAATACTAAACCAAATGAATTTAACGCATTCTACAAAATGTCTTCAGAAATGGTAACATACATTTTTAAAGGATTTTTAAAAGAGTATTATGGTACATCTGATATTAATGAAATCCTTAAAATAGATGGTGATGCTAAATGGATGTATCCACTTGCTTGGCTTAGATGCGTAACTGCAGTTCTTGGAGGACACAACTGGCCAGAAAATATGAGACAATTTGCTTTAGGAATATTAAGAGATAATCTAGTACCATTTATTAAAAGTAAGTTAAATTAGGAGAAAAATATGAACTTATCGATAGAAATAAATGAAAACAACAATTCTGAAATTAAATTAATTGGTCGTTTAGATACTATCACCGCAACTGATTTTGAAAAAAAATTAGAACAAATTATTCCAACAGTTGATATGCTAACAATTAACTGCGAAGATTTAGTTTACATATCATCAGCAGGACTTAGAGTAATTCTAAAAACGTATAAAATGTTAGCTAGTAAAAAAGGATTAATTTTAACTAATGTTTCTGATGAAGTAAGAGAAGTTTTCGAAATAACTGGCTTTTCTGATTTTCTAACAATCAATTGAGGTAATATCTAAAAAGGTAGCTAGTAATGGTTACCTTTTTTCAATAATAAAAATAATTTCAAAACTAAATCACTAAAATTTATATTTTTAAAATAAAACAATAGCATTTTTTAAAAAATTGTAGTATAATAAATAATTGAAAGTAGGGACGTAATAAGGAGTACAATATGGCTAAATTCCCAACCCTAAC
>UQAI01000083.1 GCA_900538885.1 uncultured Mollicutes bacterium | reverse complement strand
ATGTAATAGAAAACAATCCCTTTAGATATAAAGGATATTACTATGATAAAGAAACAAAACTTTATTATTGTAATGCAAGATACTATAATCCAGATATATATGAGTGGTTAACACCAGATGATATAGGATATTTAGATATAGAATCAGTAAATGGATTAAACTTATATTGTTATTGTGGGAATGATCCTGTGAATTATTCCGACGAATCCGGTCATGCACCTGAATGGTTACAAGGATTAGCTATTGGTCTAGCTATAGTGGGAGCTGTACTTGTAATAGGTGCTGTAACCGTACTAACTTGTGGAGTTGGGACTTTGGCTGGTACAATGGTTGGAGCTGTAATTTATGGAGCTGCACAAGGAATCGCTATCGGAGCAGCTGTTGGAGTTATCGGAGGCGGTATTGTTGGAGGCATTGCGTCAGGCTGGAGTGCTGAAGGAATATTAATAGGTATGGGAATTGGTTTAGGTGCTGGTGCAATTGTTGGTGGTGTTATTGGTGGGTTTGCAGGAGCAAGTAGTTTTACTGTCAATAGTGCTTATATTTCTCAATATGGTGGAAATGTAAAAGAAGTGTTATCAGCATATAAAGGAAATCCGAGATTAAAAGTATTGAACAGTAATACTACTGCATATAGAGCATGGGGTGGAACATCTAGTAAGTTTGGACATTGGATTTCGCCTCAAAATTATGGTTCTGCAGCACGTAGTATGTTATCTTTGCCACCAGGAAATACTGCAGCAAATACATCACAATTTTTAATTTCAAAAGGAAGTATTGTATTATCTGGTAAAGCAGCTGCCTTATTTGGACAAACTGGTGGAGGAATTCAGTGGTGGATTGGTTTATTATAGGAGGATTTTATGGTCGAACAATTAAAAAGAGTTTTAAATAGTGTTGAAGAAGAGATGAAAAGTGAAAATTCTATTTGGGATAAAGAACAATTAATTTCTGTTGTAAAACCTGAAATAGAAGAATTATATACTCATTTCAAAAATGGAAGAGTGTTCTTTAAATATGGCAAAAAGCAAAGAATGTTAGAATCAACCTACATTATGACTGATTCAATAAGAAATCTAAGTAATACCAGTTTAGGTAAAGAAATTATTAAATTACAAGAAAAGTATAATAAACTATAAAAATAGCAAATTACTTTCACGAACAAAATTAGGTAAGTTTACTCTAGGGGTAGGCTTACCTTTTAATATTAAACATAGCTTAATTTCTTGGAAATAAAACCATTGTATGGTATAATATACTTGCTTGTGAAAGCTTATTTGCTTTAATAAAAAGGAGCATCTAAATATGAAGCAAAATAAACTTTACAACACAGCAATTTATTGTCGTCTATCATTAGACGATGGAAATGATGGTGATTCATCAAGTATTAAAATTCAAAAAATGATGTTAGAAAATATGTATCAGAACATGGATTTACTATTTATGATTATTATATCGATGATGGTTATAGTGGTCTTAACTTTGAACGTCCAGCATTTAAAAGATTAATGCAAGATATTAGTGAAGGTAAAGTAAATTTAGTAATAACTAAAGACTTATCAAGACTTGGAAGAAATCATATTCCAAAAAGTTACTTTATTGAAATATTCTTTCCTGATAATGATATTAGATATATAGCAGTCAATGATAATGTTGATACACTTTACGATAATAATGATATTGCACCATTTAAAAATATCTTAAATGATATGTGTACTAAAGACACCTCAAGGAAAGTAAAGACTGCTAAAAGATTATTAATGCAAAAAGGTATGTCTATGGAAGCACAACCTCCATATGGATATAAAAAAGATCCTAATGATAAAAATCATTTGGTAATAGATGAGGAGGCGGCTGAAGTAGTTAGACTAATATTTGATTTAGCATTAAGTAATATCGGTGTAGTTAAAATTACTAGAGAATTAAATAGAAGAGGTATTATGTCTCCAAGTATTTATAAAGCTAGTAGGGTGATTTAAGATTTACTAAGTTAACTGAAACATTTAATGCTGAAAAATATGCATACGATGTTATTACAAGAGGTTTAACTACATTTGCTCCATCACCTTGGAAGGCATTTTATAGAGGCGGATTTAGAAGTATGTGGGATCTTTATAAGCAAGGATATTTTGCATAATTTATTTAAGAGGGTGATTCAATGAAAAAACGTCTATTCGTCAATTATATTGGTTTACGATGGTATGTCATATATTTGTGTTAATATGTGGTATTGTTGCCAGTGCTATAATGACTATTAATTACAATAGTTTTATTGAAAACATTGGAAAAGTATTAGGTATAATCTTTCTAATTGGTGTTGATGGATTGTTTGTTACTTTAATTTTCTTTTCAACAAAAATAATTGTGATTCTATTAAAAGATTTCAAATCATTAAAAAATAATGATTATGTTTCTATCATAGGAAAAGTATTGAAATTTAAAAGAAATAGAGAACCTGAATCAGGAGTTCAAATTAATGATAAACCAATTGTATTGATATTAGATACAAGCGAAGAAGTTGAATTAATTATTAATGATAAAATAATGATTGACGAAACATACAAATTTAATTATTTAAAGAACTGCAAGATTGCAGAAGTAGTTAAAAAATTATAAATAAATAGCAAATTATTTTTACAAGCAAAACTAGGTAAGTTTACATTATAAGAAGAAAGGAGATATAAAAATGGGATTTAAAAGAAATATAACTATAACATTGGCTTGTGTTATTACAGAATGTTTAATAAGTTTAATACCAATGATATTTATGATCTATTTATTCTTTATGATGGATAAGATAGATGAAATATTTTCTACACTATTGATAGTTCCATATTTTATATTAATAATAAATGTTATTCTAATTCTAATTTCTTTTATTGCACAAATATTTATTAAAACAAAATACTATGTAAATGCTGAATGTTTAATTATTAAAACTAAAACACAAAATAAGAAGATAAATTATGATGAAATAAATGGTATTACATATGATTATGGTGATTTAACTAAATTTAACACCAAACCATCACAATTGGTGTTATTTGATAAAGATTATAAACAACTATTATCTATTAATAATCCATCAATCATTATGGTACATCTGATAAGAAGAAAATGTAAACATGCTAAAGTTAGTTATTATCATAATAAAAGATTCTTATATTTATTATTACTAATTAATGGTATAGTTTTACTTATTTCTATATTAGTTAAATTATTTTCTTAAGGATTAGCTTGGGCGTATACAATGGGTGGACCTACGGTGGCTGTTTTATATATGCTAATAATTTCTTTAATTCTATTTATGTCAATGCATCGTGGTTAGGATATTGGCCATCTAATAATGGCTTTACTGGTCCTACTCAATCTATAACATTACAACAAGGAACTGTTATTCAAAGAATTGGAGGAACCGGCGGGACATTTGTTTCTCCATATTATACTGATCCTATGAGTTTATCGTTGCCATATCACCAAATGTCAAATATGGCTAATCCAACAATGTATGTGTAAATCAACCAATTACTGTGACAACAGGGCAAGCAGCACCTTGGTTTGGTCAGTATGGAGGAGGAATTCAATATGTATTACCACAACCAATTCAAGAACTAATTAATTCTGGAATTTTATCTAGATTTTAAAGGAGAATGAAAAATGAATTATCATGAGCTAAAGAAAATTGTTGATACGGACAAAGATATTTCTAAAAAAATTTATATTTGTAATTTTTTGACTTGTAATACAGAAAAAATGAAGAACACAAAAATTTCTTTAGTTAAAAATTTATTAGGCAAATATATTGTTACTCTTTGGTTGGATTATGAATATAGTAGATTTTCAGAACAACAATCGTTTAGTGATAAGGATTTGGCTGCCAATTATGCTTGGCAACTAATTAAAAAATTATAAAAAAATTAACACAAACTTACAGAGGTGTAGCTGTCATAATAGATAGTTGCACTCTTTTTTTGGTAAAAAAGATAACACTAATTAAAGGATTATCTAAATTTGAAAATATTATTTTAATGAATTTATTTACAAAACTTATTCATTTTAAATTTAGCGAATATGTTTTGTGAAACGTAGGTTCGCTTTTCTTTTTATAAAATAAAATTCTGAAGATAATCTCAAATTTATTTGTAAAAATCTATGATTTTCTTTAAAAATATGGTAAAATAAATTTTAGATATAAAAGATATTACTATGATAAAGAAACAAAACTTTATTATTGTAATGCAAGATACTATAATCCAGATATATATGAGTGGTTAACATCAAATGATATAGGATAGTTAGATATAGAATCAGTAAATAAATTAAACTTATATTGTTATTGTGAGAATAATCCAGTAAACTATATCGATCCGACATGGCACTTTGGAATTTGGGCTATTATTGGTGCAGTAATAGGGTTTGTTACAATTAATGTTAAAGATTATATAAATGATGGCAAATTATTCAATGGCGATCTTTCTGAATGGGAATATTTTGGCTCCACTCTTGACGGAGTAGGATATGGTGTAAGTAAAGGTATTACGAGTATATTTGCCGATAGAAAGATTTTTGGTGTTTTAGGGCATTTAACTGATAATACAAAAGTTAATAAAAGGTTAGCTAAAGTTAAATTTGGGCATTTAAAAATCGGTAAGCAAGGGTTAAATGAAGTATATAAAAAAATGTATGAGGCATATGGTTATGAAACAATGAGAAATGTGATTTCTAGTATATATGATTTCGCAATTGGAATATCTTTTTAGGCAGGAGGAATAAAAATGTTTATATCTATAACATTATTTTTTATAAGTTTTATTTCTTTATTTCTATTTATCGCTATGATAATTTTGACTAGATATGATGCCATTTTTTATTTTTCGGCGTTGACCTCAATGGTATCATTATTGATAGGATATATTGCTTTTTGTAGAACAACAAATAAGTATCCTTTAAATGACA
>UQAI01000082.1 GCA_900538885.1 uncultured Mollicutes bacterium | reverse complement strand
TTTGATACAGTCAAATTTTATCAGTTAAAGGAATATTTTGCAAGTTATATACTCTGGTTTTTTATAAAATGGAATTTCCTTATAAATAAAAATAGGTTCATAGATTACTCTATGAACCATTTTTATAATTTAACATTACAAATAGTGCCATCATTACTAGTATATGTAAAACCTTTAATCCATAGCTTATCATACGAACCAGCAAAAGCATTTTTGATTTCACAATGGATTGTCACAACTCCCTTGGAAGATTTATAAGTTATATCATTTTTAGCTTTTTCACCAGATGTAGTAAATTCAGCTGGTTTGTAATCAAATGTGCCATTCTCAAAACCCGAAACTTTATTAAATATTCCTGCCAAAAAGTGATTACAAACAATGTCATAATTAATATCATCCGCATCATCACTTACACTACTTGGCGTAAACGCAAGAATAGGATAAGAAAGAATGTAAATTTTACCATTTTTGGAAACTATGGTTAAATTAGTTATACTATTTATGCCTTCACAAAAACTATATTGTAGTTTAGTTACATCATCTATTTTGCTTGCCTGCCTAGTTTTGGCACTTAAACTTTTAAAACTTGAAATACTTACAATAGAGATTGATGAAATTATAACTATCACTACTAAGCACTCAATCATACTAAAACCTTTTTTGTTTTGCTTTATTGACATAGATAGTAATTATGCTAGTTATTTACTATAAGCGTATGATGCGGTTTTACCATTATTAGAATAGGTCACTACTTTATCATCAATAGTAAGAGTTGAACTAGCTGGTAGTGAATTACCAGATAATGTTTCATATGCAGTCTTAGCATCAGCTAAGCCTTTAATATCAGCGTAACTTGTAATTACTTTTTCTCCAATTTTTGTATTTTCCATAATTGCAATTTCAAAAGTTTTAATAACTTCTGTTAATTGTTCATCTACAACTACTTGTTTACTCTTATCAACATACTTTGTATAATTAGTAACTAACAAAGTTCCAAGTACCCCCATAATTGTAATGACAACCAATAATTCAACTAACGTAAATCCTTTTTCTCTTTTTTTTGTAAACATAATTATCCCTCCCTAAATTTCTTCTATTGTTGTGATTCCATCAATCACAACTTTTTTATGTTTTTCACTTAAAAGAATCATTTTATTTTTCTTAGCATATTGTTCTATTTTTTTCTCACTCGCCTCCGATAAAATCATTTCTTTAATTTTATCATCAACTTCTAAAACTTCGCTAAGTAAAAGCCGACCCTTGTATCCAGTATTGAAACAATATTGACACCCCCTTTTTTTGTATAATTTTACATCATCATCTACTTCAAGTTTTTGCCTTAAATCATGACTTACTTTCATTTCTTCCTTACATTTAGGACAAAGCACCTCAACTAAACGCTGACATATAACAACCTTTAATGCACTACTAACTAAATATTTGGGAATCCCCATATCAAGTAACCGCGTTATCGCCCCAATACTAGATGTTGTGTGAAGTGTTGATATAACTAAATGACCACTAAGAGCAGCCCTCATCGCAATTTGGGCAGTTTCTTCATCTCTAATTTCACCAATCATAATAACATTGGGATCTTGGCGTAAAATACTACGTAGTGCACCCGCAAAAGTTAAACCTGCTTGTTGATTCACTTGAATTTGGTTAATACCATCAATGGTGTATTCAACTGGATCTTCAATCGTTACAATATTACTCTCTTGCTTGTTTAACTCATTTAAAAATGTATACATTGTTGTGGTTTTACCACAGCCGGTCGGACCCGTAACAAGAATCATTCCTGACTTTTCACTAAGTAATGATTTAATGATTTTTTCCTCATTATTAGTATAATTTAAATTATTAAAATTAGCATATAATCGCATTTTATCTAAAACCCTAATTACAATTTTTTCGCCTAAAACAGTAGGAACTGCACTCACTCGTAAATCATAATTTTTATCTTTTATTTGATATTTTAGTTTACCATCTTGTGGTAACATTTTTTTAGTGATATCAAGAGAAGCCATGATTTTTATTCTTGCGAGAACTTCTTCAAATAAATCCTTTCTAATTTTATCCATTTCAGTTAATTTACCATCAAGCCTAATCCGGATAACTGATTCATTAGCATGGGGTTCAATATGGATATCACTTGCTCCAAGCACAATTGCTTTTTCAATCCAAATATTAACCATTTGTACAACTGGTGAAGTATCAATCTCTTGATATTCTATTTTAGGGTCTTCATTTAAAACTTTTGGTTCTAATTTTTCACTATATTTTGAATAATTATACCTTTCTTTTCCCATAAGTTTTAATAACTCATATTTTTTAATCCATTCCTCTTTACTTAATAAATAAATGTGAAATTCACTAGTTGATGTAACAAACAGTTCACTAGACGTATAGTAAGCAAATTCATCATAAATCAACGCAATTAATTGAAAACAATCTTCATATATCAAACACCCATGTTCATACATCCAATCTAATGATACTTCGTTCCAAATTTTATCTAAATTCAAGTGATAATTATATGGAATTAGTTTTCCATTATTCATTTTACACCTCCACCATTTCATTCATAATTTTAAATAAAGGCAAAAATACCGCTATAACAACAAGTGTTACAATTAATGCCATTAAAACAATAATCGTAGGTTCAATAATTTTAGTCAATTTAGCCGTTTTATTATCTGCTTCATTATCATAGTAATCAGCGGTACTTTTTAAAACATTATCTAAATTATTTGACTCTTCTCCTATTTTTATCATTTCAATCATCATAACTGGAAAGTATCCAACCGTTGTTAAAGCGCTAGATAAATTCTGGCCTTGATATACCCTAGTATTAACAACCTCTAATTTTTTTCTTAAGTATTTATTATCAATCAAACTTATGGTTTTAGATAATGCGGTAAATAACGGTATACCACTCCCATACATCATCGCAAGGGATCTAGTAAATTTAGAAGTAATCAACCATTTTTGAATTTTACCATAAATTAAACTTTTAGTTTTTAAATAATCTAAAGTATAATTACCTTTAGCTCGACTAATCATTTTAATTACTAAATAACAAATTAAAATGCCCACGAGCACAAATATTGCATTTTTTTGAAAAAAGTTAGATATATTAAAAACAATTACAGTAATTTTAGGCATTTCTTGTAAATTTAAATTAATAAAAATTTCTTTAAATTTCGGTATTATAAAAAAGAAAAGCACACCAACAATTAATATAGTTATACCTAACAATAAACATGGATAAATTAAGGCGCTTTTTACCTTCTGTTTTAACAAATGTTCTTTATAATAATAACTTTTTAAATACACTAACACATCAATTAATTTATTTGATTCTTCACCAGTTTTAATCATCATAATAAAAAGACTTGGAAAATACTGCTTAAAGGTTTCTAAACTTGTGGAAAACGACATTCCTGCTTGAAGATTTCTAATTATCTTCTTTATTATATAGTTAAGTAAATAATGATGGTAATTTTCATTAAACGCTTTTAAAGCATTAACAAGCGATACACCTGATTTTAACATTACTACTAAGTTTTCACAAAAATTAGAAATTACAATACTTTTAATTTTTGAATTCATTAAATTCGTATAATTTTTTACTTTTCTACATTTTATAAGTTTTAGATTTGAACTTGCTAAAAAAGCTTTAAGTTCTTCTTTACTACTTGCATATCCACTATTCTTAATTTTCTGATGTTTTGTGTTTAATACAACATAGTTATATTTATTATCCATATTTTCCCCCCCAATCTTCAATTACAACCTTATCATCAACCAATGAGCAATTAATCGTTAATGTATATCCCCATCGATATAAGACAAAATAATCTACCCTAACACTAACTTTATATTTTTTTTGTTTTTTATTAACGATAGAGGAACTTCCACTAATATAAATATCATTATCCGTAATTTTTTCATTAACTGAAAAGCTATAATTTTCGTGATTTTTTAATTCATTTAAAACTTTATAACCTACATTTTCTATTAATGACCTTGTATAACAATCATGAAAGTAGGCATTATAATAATACTTGACACTAAGGTTACGAATTGTAATTGTTGTAAGACTTGCAAGTATAACAATCATAATTAAAAGGTTGTAATAAGCTAGAAAGCCCTTTTCTTTATTCATAATTCCACCTCGTTAATTCAATATCGCGAAAATACAATGTAGATAAACTTTTAATTTTTTCCGGAAATTTAATTTTTAAAAAATATCGATGAATACCTTCTTCTATTTTTTCACTATAATCAAGTGTTACTGCATATTCTTTTTGATCATGAATAAAAATTACTTGATTATTTTGATATTTAAACATTGTTTTAATATCATCTTCAAAATTGTTTTTAGAATTGTAAAACACTTCAGATATTTTTACATAATTAATCGTCATAAACTGCTGTAATGAATAATCTTTTATTGTTTTTTTTCCAGCTATTGATAAATATGTTATGCTGGTAATTAAACCAAGAATTAAAAGCATCGACCATGAAGCTTCAATAATTGTAAATCCTTTCTCTTTTTTCATCTTATACCACTCTAATTACACAGTTATGATGCAATCCCTCAATATTTAAAGTTTTTTTATTGGAAAGTACCAACAATTTAGAAAGTGTATAATCATTTCTTTTAATCATCTGTGCAATCTTAGATTCAAGGTCTTGGTCATCAATTGTAATTATTTGTTTTAAGCCAATTTCATCATAAAGCATTCCAACTAACATTTCATCTAAATATATAAAGACTAAATCATGACATAAATCTCGATATTTTTCTTCAACATATAAAGATAATAACATCCCGTTTTTTAATTTTTGGTTAAACATTTTTAAAAACTCTTTCACTTCATTATATTGTAATTTATTTAAGCACCAAATTTTTGCGTAATTCCATTGTTTTTGTTTTACTTCTTTTTTAATAGTAACTATTTTATCGACATTGTAATTGAATTTTAATAAGATTTCATTTTTAATATTA
>UQAI01000081.1 GCA_900538885.1 uncultured Mollicutes bacterium | reverse complement strand
TAAATATTTGTATAAACAATTTTTCTAACATTTAAGGTAATGACTAATTCTTCAAGGTGAACAGTAGTATTTGAAACTAAGCCGTTTTTAAGAATTATTTGAAAAGGGATTATTACATCAACATCGTCTGTTATAGTTTTAACATTACACATTTTGTTAATAATCATCATGCGTTCTCTAAATTTACTTTTCTTAACAAAGTTTTGTAATTGTTTATCAATATTACCAATAATTAAAATCATTATTATCACCACTATAGAATATGCAATAATAATAATTGTTGTGTAAGCCAATGTCTTGCAAAAAATAAAAAGATAAGTTAAAATATAAAAAAGGAGAGATTCTATGATATATTTTTTCATCATTATAGGTGTAGTAATTTTAATATTTATCACAATCAGTATCATCAAACCAATAAAACATAAAAATAGTTTTGAATCATCGCTAAAGGAATTTTTAGAAAAGAACTATCAAGAAAACTATGAATTTCAAAAAAGTAGTAATTCTTTATATAATTACGACCTTAAAATTCTTGATAAAAAATTTGTACTAAAAATAATTTCCATTCCCAGTTACGCGGAAGTACAAATTAACAACAAAGTTACTTGGGAAATCAAATATGGGGCGGGAGCTACACCAGGTAGAGCTCAACCAAACAAAAAATATTTATCAGGCATTGCAGGTTTTATGAACTATCAAACTAATGAAGTTACAAGAGTTGTTGTTTTAATTCCTGAAAGTAAACAAACTGTAATGTATATTAATGAGTGTGAAATCATTTTTGTTACACCTACGACTAACGTTTATGGAATTAGAATAATGAACTGCAACGACTTTACTCTTTTTAAAGATATAAATACCAAAAAATAGCAGAAAAAACAATTCTGCTATTTTTTATCATCTTCAGCTATTTCTTCTATTTCAACCTTGACATTTTCAACACGCATTTTATCAACTTCCATGATAGTAACTTTAACATTCGCAAAAGTAAAAGTTTCGCCAACTTCTGGAAACTTTTCCAAAATATCAGTACACCATCCACCAACTGTTGTATATTCGGCTTCAAAATCGCGATCATCATAATCAATTAGCTCAAAAAAGTCATAAATATTCATATCGCCATCTACTTTATATGTGTGCTCATCTAATTGTTCATAATCAAGAACTACTTCATCCATTTCATCGAAAACATCACCGATTAACTCTTCAATAATATCTTCGGCGGTTAAAATACCCATAACACCACCAAATTCATCAATGACAACCGCAATATGCAAATGATTCTTCTTAAGTTCAGTTAAGATATTTGATATGGATTTTGTCTTATGGACAAAATAAGGTTTTGAAAGCATTGAACGAATGTCAATTGGTTCATTTGATAATACTTTTTTAATTAATTCAGTGGTATTTAAAATACCAATAATATTATCAATAGTATCTTCGTAAACCGGTACCCGTGAATATTTGTAAATTAATTCATCATTTAAAATTTCATCAGTCGAATCATCAATGTTAATTGCGAAAACATCAACACGAGGAATCATTATCTCATGAGCCGTAACATCACAGAAGTCAATTGCTGACTTGATTAGCTCAGCATCATCCTGATCAATAACGCCTTCTTCTTCAAGTTCTTCCGCAATGGTAATTAACTCCTCATCGGTAGCGGTTGGGATAGGTTCATCTTCTTTATAGTTTCTAAGCAAAAATGAAACAAATTTATTGATAACAAAACTTAAAGGATAGAAAATTGCTTTAAAGAATTTGAAAATATTAGTGTATAAAAGTGATAATCTATATGCATATTTAGTACCAAATGTTTTAGGGATTATTTCACCAAATATTAAAACTACTACCGTAAGAATAATAGTTGATAATATCGGGCCCAACTCTTCTCCAAAATGTCTAACCGCAACTAGAGTACCCAGTGATGAAATTAAAATATTAACCAAATTATTGCCAACTAGAACAGTTGATAGTAAAATTGGGTAGTTATCAATAATTGATATTGCTGCAAGAGCATTTTTATTATTTTTTTCTGATTCTTTTTTAAGTCTTATTTTGCTAACTGTTGAGTAAGCTATTTCACAAGATGAAAAGAAAGCCGAAAAGACTACTAAAATACAAATTGCAACAAGCATTATAATTTCATATAATTTCATTACTTAGCACCTCCTTTATGAGGAGATTCTTCTTCAAGTTCACCAACAAGCTCTTCAAGGACGTCTTCAAGCGTAACAACACCAACCATTTTGTTATCACTATTTCTAACGATGGCTAAATGTTTCTTTTGTTGTTTAAAAATATCTACCATATCATCAAGTTTACAATTATCTTGAACAAAGAATGGTTCAGATATTGCAGTTTTGATTGAAAAATTCTTATTCTTCATTACACTTTTTAAGAATTTACGAACATGGAAAATTCCAATCACATTATCAATAGTATCATTGTACACAGGAATACGTGAAAATTCAATATTTTTTAGGTAATTCAATAATTCACGTTTTGATGTTTTCTTAATGTCAATCGCAACAACCTTTTCAATTGGTGTTAAAACATCTTTAACGGTAATATCACCAAAATCAACGGCGGCTTGAATAATATCACTTTCTTCTTCATCAATTCCACCTTCTTCTTCAACGGTTTCAACAATTCCTTGAAATTCATCTTCAGTCATTGTGCTTTGACTATCATCCACCTTAAAGATTTTCTTGATGGCTTTAAGTAAAAGATTCAATATAAACATGACTGGGAAAAAGAGAATGTGAAAAAGCATTAAAGGATAACAAGAAAACAAAATAAATTTATCGGCTTTTTCTTTAGCCATATTTTTGGGAATTACTTCACCAAAGAATAAGATAAGTAAAGTCATAACAATTGTAGAAATTGTTGATGCTAAACTATCATTACCTCTAAATATCACTAAAAATACGATTGTAGCAAGCGATGAAGCTAAAATGTTAACGATGTTATTTCCAATCAATAAAGTAATAATTGAACGATCATACATATTAATTAGTTTCATTGCAAGTCTAGCAGCCTTACTTCCGTTTTCTGCTTTTACTTTAATTCGAACTCTGTTACAGCATGTAAGAGCCGTTTCACTTGCACTAAAGAAAGCTGAAAAAATTACTAATACAACTATTAGTGCACTAAAGCTATAAACTTTAGTTAAATTTGTTAAATTTATATTTGGCAAAGGGACCAGCGGATCCATTTTTATATCACTCCTTAAAAATTATTATCGACAATTTCTAACAGCATCAACTACTGTTTCATAAGCCTCGTCAAGGCTCTTTTCTTTTTTTATCATGGTTTTACGTTCTTTAAATTCCACAATATTATCACCTGCAAGTCTACCTACAGTTATGATATAAGGAATACCGATTAATTCCCAATCTTTGAATTTAAAACCAGGTCGCTCATCACGATCATCTAAAACGACTTCAACACCAGCTGTTTTAAACTTTTCGTATAGTTCAGTTGCTTTTGTTCGCATTGTTTCATCGTTATAATTAATTGGCACAATTACAACATGATATGGAGCTACATTTAAAGGCCAACAAATACCATGCTCATCGTGATATTGTTCAATAATGCTTGACATTGTTCTTGTAACACCAATACCATAACAACCCATGACGATAGGTTTTAATTCACCATTTTCATCTTGGTATACACAGTTCATTGGTTTTGAATACTTAGTACCGAGTTTAAAGATTTGTCCAACTTCAATACCTTTTTCCATTTTTAGTGGTTTGCCACAAATTGGGCATCTATCACCTAGGGCAACTTTACGAACTTCAATAACTTGACCAGTAAAATCACGCTTAAAATTAGCATTAATAAAATGATAGTTAGATTCGTTTCCACCAACCACAAAGTTTTTCATTATCGCTACTTCATCATCTACTAAAGTTTTAACATTTAAACCAATTGGACTAACAAAGCCTTCAACAGAACCTATGGACAAAATATCATCATAGCTTGCAAGTACTAATTCATATTCTGCTATGTCAAGAGCATTTACAACTTTTATTTCATTAACATCACGATCGCCTCTAACAAGCACCATAACTAATTCATTATGTGCTAAGTCTTTATAGACGATTGATTTTACAATATCTTTAGGAGTAAGTTTTAAGAATGAACTTACTTCTTCAATTGTTTTTTGATCGGGTGTATGAACCTTTTCAAGCGGTAATTCGTCTTCAGTTGTTTTATATTCATTTATTAATGAAGTTGCTTTTTCTTCATCAGCTGCGTAGCCACAATCACAATAAGCAATATCACTTTCACCAATTTCACTAATAGCCATAAATTGATGAGATCCAGAACCACCTATTGCACCTGTATCGGCTAAAACAATTTTATAGTTTAAGCCAAAACGATCAAAAATACGTTTATAGGTTTCATACATATTGTGATATGATACATCAAGGCCACTTTCATCTAAATCAAACGAATAGGCATCCTTCATAATAAATTCACGACTACGCATCAAGCCAAATCTTGGTCGTAATTCGTCACGATATTTTGTTTGTATTTGATAAATATTTAAAGGTAAACTTTTACGCGATTTAATTTCGTTACGAACCAAATCAGTGAAAATTTCTTCATGTGTTGGTCCTAAACAAAACTCACGTTCGTGGCGATCTTTAAATCTAATAAGTTCAGGTCCATATTTTTGCCATCTTCCAGATTCAACCCATAATTCCTTAGGTTGAATAGCTGATGATAAAATTTCTTGGCCTCCAGCTTCATCCATTTCTTCTCGGATGATTTTTTCTACTTTATAAAGGGTTCTTAAGCCTATCGGTAAATAATTGTAAACACCAGCAACTAGTTTTCTTATCATACCTGCTCTAATTAATAGAATATGACTTGATATTTGGGCTTCATTTGGAGCTTCCTTTAGGGTCGCAATAATCATTTTTGATGCTTTCATATTTTTTATCTCTTTTCTATAATTTTACAAAACATTATAACATATTTTTTCATTTTTTTCAACAATAAAGAAATAACTATCGCAAAAGTCTGATTAACATATGATATATTCAAAGAAATTAACATATGATATTTACAAACTAT
>UQAI01000080.1 GCA_900538885.1 uncultured Mollicutes bacterium | reverse complement strand
GCAAAAAACGTAGACACAACGTGTCTGCGTTTTTATAATAATTAATTTAAAAATTTGAATTAATCATATACTATAGTTTTTATGTTGATGGTATTTTTAAAAAAGTAGGGTACTATATTTTGTAATTTATAAGGTCCATATTATAATACTATAATTTGATAGCAAATAATTATACAAATATATGAATTATCTTTAATTGTGGTATGATCTAAATTAAACGTTCAGGTATCGTGCTAATGCTATTTTATTTTTTATTATCTAAAAGTTCTAGTGCTCCCTCAATTGGAAAATCAATTATAAGGTAATCAACACCTTTATGCATAAGTTTGTTTATTTGTTTCATATTAGTTACAGTCCATACACTAACAGGAATTCCAAGTTTATGCATTCGCTTAACATATGAAAAAAGTAGCAACTTATGATAAGGTGAAATTACATCACAGTTAGTCTTTTTAATATGCTTTTTTGGAAAAACATCAAAGATTCTAGAAAAAATGCCATATTTTAAATGTCTTTCACCAAGTATTAAAGCTGTTTTAATTTTTGCATCAATTTCTTTTACTTTAATGATAATCTCTTTATTGAATGATCTAATCATAAAGTTTTCATATGTAGTGTGAATAAGCATTAGCTCAATGACTTCTTTTTCAAATCCAGGTTCTTTGATTTCAATATCCATGAAAAGTTTTCCAGCTAACTCATTAACTACATCAGTAAATTTTGAAATTATATAGCCTTTTTTTAAGGTAATTTCTTTTAATTCATTGTAAGTATAATCACAAATCATAAATTCATCAATACTTGGATCATGATTCAACACGATTATTTCATCTTTGGTCTTTCTCAAATCAAACTCAATTCCATCAGCCTTAAGCTGATATGCAAGTTTTAATGCTTCTAATGTATTTTCACGTGCAAGTTTTGAAGCGCCACGATGGGCAATTATCATGGGTCTAATGTCTTTGTTATCAGTCATATGTATCACCTACCATGATATTATTATACGAAAAAATCTAAAATTAGCAAATAAAAAGCCAAAATAAATTTATTTTGGTATAATATATGGGTATATTAATTAAGGAGAAGTATAATTATGAAATTAAATACCAAAAATACAATATTTGTTGGATTTGCATTTTTATTAATTTGTATGTTCTGGCAAGTATATGATAACATTATTGCGAAAATGTTAATTGATAGTTTTGGACTTAACCAAACTTGGTCTGGTTTCGTTATGGCTTTAGATAATATTTTTGCGGTAGTATTACTACCAGTTTTTGGAGCTTTATCAGATAAAACTAAAACTAAATACGGAAGACGTACTCCATATATTTTTATTGGTACGATTCTTGCAGCAATACTGATTGTTTGTGTTTCATTATTTGATAATATGCAAAAAACTAAATTAAAAGAAGCTAATATACTTGCTGTTGAAACAGTAGAAGTAGTTGATGAATACAAAGATTTTCCTAGCATTGCTTATTATGAAGCAGTAGAAGGTAAAAAAGATGACTCAAAACTAGTAACTAAAGAATTGAATGAATTTAAAAAAGGTGACAAATTATATCGTTTTGATAATAAGCTATATGACACAAAAGAATTAGCAGTAGATGCTAGAACTCCTGCAGTTATTGAAGTAAGAAAAAGTAATTTAGGCTTTTTAATAGGCTTTTTAGTAGTGTTATGTTTAGCACTGGTTGCGATGAGTGTGTTTAGAACTCCAGCTGTATCTTTAATGCCAGATGTTACGCCAAAGCCATTAAGAAGTAAAGCTAATGCAATTATTAATTTAATGGGAAGTGCCGGTGGAATTTTAGCTTTAGGCTTTATGACTTTTCTTGCGAAAGATTATCAAAGTTATACTTTAACTTTTGTTGTACTTGCCGTATTAATGATTGTCTTCCTTGGTTTATTCATGTGGAAAGTAAATGAGAAAAAGTTAGTTGCTGAGATGAAAGACCAAGAAGAAGAGTATGGTATTGAAACATTTAGTGAAACTGATGAAATAGCCGATGAAAAAATGCCAAGAGATGTTAAAAAATCATTTATTTTGATTTTATTATCAATAGTATTTTGGTATATGGCTTACAATGCGGCTACATCAAAATTCTCAGTATATGCGACAAATGTCCTTGATACAGGTTTTACTATTCCACTTTTAGTTGCTCAGGCCGCCGCAATCATTAGTTACATTCCTATTGGTATAATCTCTAGTAAAGTTGGACGTAAAAAAACTGTATTAGTAGGTGTAGTAATCTTATTTGCGGCCTTTGTTAGTGCGATTTTTGTTAATGAAAAATGTGCATGGATAATCTGGATTTCAATGGCTCTTGCTGGAATTGGTTGGGCAACAATTAATGTCAACTCTTATCCAATGGTTGTTGAAATGTCAAAAGGTGCGAACGTAGGTAAGTACACTGGTATCTACTATACTGCTAGTATGGCAGCGCAAATCGTAACACCACTTCTTTCAGGTGTATTTATGGATATTTTCGGAATGCGTGCTGCTTTATTCCCTTATTGTGCAATTCTTAGTGCTTGTGCTTTTGTCACAATGTCATTCGTTAAACACGGTGATAGTAAACCTATTCCAACTAATAAGTTAGAAGCATTTGAGGCTATGGATGACTAAAGTAATGATTGTCTTAGGTAATAGACTAAATGATGATGCCTCTATTACTTCAAAAATGAAAGAGCGTTTAGATTTAACTCTAAAAGGATATGAAATATTTTCACCAACCAAAATTATTGTATCAGGTGGTGTAGCTAACAAAAAGGCTAAAATAAGTGAAGCTAAAGCAATGCAAGACTATTTAGTAAATAATGGAATTTCAAGTAATCAAATTATTATGGAAGATAAGTCTAAATCAACAGTCGAGAATGCCTTATTTTCAGTTCCTATTGCCTTAGAACTTTCACCAGATGTTATTATTGTAGTAACATCAATTGATCACTATAGTCATGATATTGGCAAAATATTTCACAATGCCCTAGGTAAAAAAGAGATAGATTTAATTTTTTATACAAGAAATCATTAGAAATTATTTTGTCTAAACTATTAAAACGTTGTTAGAGCTATATTTAACAGCGTTTTTTACGAATTTACTAATGTAACATTTCATTGTTTGTATTTTAATTTAAAAAAAATGTAAGATGTGGTATAATATACACAATAAGAAGAAGGTGATAATAGTGAAACTAAGAACAAGGGTGCCAGGAACTTTTGCGATAATTATCGGAGTAATTATGTGGTTATTAACTTATTATGCATATGATGCCTTATGGTATATTTTTATGGTACTAATTGGCATAATTCTTATTTGCTATGGAATTGTATATTTAAAGTTAGCTCAGGCCTTGACTGAAGATAATCGTAGAAATTTAATTGTAAGATCAGTAACTCTAATTGTAGTGGGAGCACTTTTGATTATCCCTTGGACTAATGGAATTATCGTGATGGTAATAAGCATTGTAGTTGGTGTTACTTTATTAGTACTATGTCTTATAAAGCTACTATCAAGCGCGGATAAATGGAAACAATTTAAAAAAGATTTATATAAGTATATTATTTGTGGCCTTGTTATTGCATTTGGAATTAATGGTGTTGGAAGAATAATAGCACTAGTTTTTTCAAGTTTGATTATTATTTATGGTATTATTCTAGTTATTTTTGAATGTATTGCTATTAATAAGAAAAATCATAATAGCACTAAGCCTAAGAATCCTAATGAAATTGAAGGAACAGACTACTATGTCGAAGATAACAAAGACGAAATTTAAGTTTATTTATTTAGAAATAACTAATAGCTGCAACTTAAATTGTTATTTTTGTCCATCTAGTACTTTAAATACTCATGAATTTATAAGGGTTAAAGACGTCCAAAAGTATATTTTAGATCTTAAAAACTATACGGACACTTTCTATCTTCATATTTTAGGAGAACCACTTATGCACCCTAATTTTGAGGAAATTGTTGAACTTTGTAATAAAAATAATTTAAAGGTGCGAGTCACAACCAATGGAACGTTAATTTCTAAATATAATTTTCAAAATATTAATATTAGTAAATTCAATATTTCTTTACAATCTTTAATTAATTTTTCTACTGATTATTTAGATAAATATTTTAATAATCTTAAAGAAATGCTTGAACAGGTTCATGATAAACTTGAAAATGGAAACTTAGGAATAGATCTAAGACTGTGGAATGACAAAAATAACATAAATGTTCAAAAATTAAACAAACTAATAATGGACTATCTAGATAAGATTGTACAAATTGACAAATATCAAAACGTGAGAGTAAGTACCGAAGATGAATTTACATGGCCTAATGAACTTGATGCCTGTAACTCTAATGTCGTAAAATGTTTAGGTGGAAAAACACATCTAGGAGTTCATGTTAATGGTGATGTAGTTTTATGTTGTTTAGACTATCAAAGTAAAACTAAAATTGGTAATTTAAAATCTCAATCACTAAAGGAAATCCTTGATGGTGAGATTTATCAAGAAACAATGAAAGCATTGCAAGCAGGAAAAGCATATTTTCCACTTTGTGCATCATGCTCATATCGTAATCGGTTTAACGGAAAGTGAGGTGATTTGATTGAAAATAAAAGTCGAAGAAAATAAAGAACTTTCAGAAATAGAGGTTTTAATTAGTACCCCTATTATTGATGATGAGGTTCACCGGGTGGTTAAATTATTAGAAACATCGACTCTTAATATCCTGGGAAAATTAAATGGTGAAAACTATGTTTTAACGCTAGATCAAATATTTTATTTTGAAGCAGTTGATAATCGAGTTTTTGCTTATTGTGAAAAAGAAATCTATGAGGTAAATTACAAACTTCAAGAACTCACGGAATTACTTTCTCAAACTTATTTCATTCAAACAGCTCGTACTATTGTTCTAAATATCAAACAAATAAAAAAGGTTACAACTCTTGTTAATGGTCGTATTTTAGCGGTTTTAAATAATGGCGAAAAAATGATAATTACGAGAGTATATGCCCAAAAATTTAAGCAAAAATTAAAAGAATAGGAGGTGAAATGGGTATGAAGAATAAAAAAATCTTAAAAATTAGAAATATATTAATAAAATTACTTGTCCATTTCACAACTGTTTTTACAATGCTTGTGGTGGCGTTCATTGGTCTTAGTTCAATGATTGGTGGTGTTGAATTAAATAATTTGATAC
>UQAI01000079.1 GCA_900538885.1 uncultured Mollicutes bacterium | reverse complement strand
ACCCCCAACTTCTTTAAAGGTATATCCTGACCCCCAACAAATTTATATAATCTTTACTTCTACTTTTAATGTCTTTTGACTGGATGTACCATCTGTAAAAATAACTTTTGTTTTAATAAACAATTCTTTTACTTCGTATGATTCATCTATTTTTACATAACTTAATGTTGTGCCAACTCTTGTTAATGTACTACCATAACTAGTGTATAGGCGGACATATTCGCTAAACAACTTATTATCTTTACTCTTAACATTATTTAGTTTTCCAAATATTTCAACTGAAAATCTATCTATTTTCTTATCACCTAAATAAGCCGTATTTAAATATGTTTCAAAGTCAAAATTATCTTTTTTAGCACTGTCTGCTGTAGATTTTTCTGTTGCACGATCAACTTCTATTTCGACATCAATCGCTTCTGAATCGTTTTTAACTTTGTTACTAACGATTACTGTAGATTCATAACTATCAAAATCTTCTTTTTGAATATTTGAAATTTCAATTTCAGATTTAATTTCTTTTCTTACATCTTCTTTTTCTAGAGCAATTACATAAGTTACCTTTATGTATAATTTGATTGGTTCATTATCTGTAATTGTTTCTTCTTTCGTTGTACTATCTATTGTTATTGATTGCTTAAATATTTTATTTTCAACTATATTTGTTGATCCAGTATTGGAATATGAACCTGTTTTAGATATTTTATAAGTTCTAGATGCACTAGGCTCATCGAAAATCATTTTGCCTTTTCTGTTAATTCCTGTTACATAATATCTTATATCTTTTATTTCATGATCTTTTGCTGCTTCTTTTTTCTCAACAAAAGCTCTTATATTATAAGTTACAGAGTCATAATCATCCTTATTTTCTGTAGCTGTTTTTCTCTCTTCATACATTCTAACTGTCAAATTAACATATTCATCGTATGTTTTATCACTATAACCATCTAATATTTTAGTTGCGGTTGATTTATTTACAATAAAAATTGCTATCATCAATACTAACGCAGTATATAAAACAAGAATTAAAATTTTTATTTTGTTGCTTAGGGCTGATATTTTTTGCATTTTTTTCACCTCATACTTTGAGTATTCTATCACAAGTTTTTATTTTTTGCAAGTTAAAAGAGTATAAACCTTTACTCTGTCCTTATTATATAGAAATAAATTATCCACTTATCCACATGTTGATAACTATTTATTATTATCCACTTTTTATCAACATTTTTTCCACATAAAATATGTGGAAAACTCAAAAAAACCTTTTTTATCTTATTTTTTGTATTTTTTACTTATTTTTGCTATAATGTAATATAGTGAGGTGATGTCTAATGGAGAATTATAATTCTATTTGGCTAACTGTGAAAAACAAATTAGCCGATGTTTTAAAAGACGAAAGCACTTTTCAGAACACATTCGGAGATATTAACGAAGTATATAAAGTTAATAATGGTTATATTTACTTACCTGTTAACGGACAACTTGACAAATATCGAATAGAAAAGTTCCATTTAGAGAAAATGAATAACTTTTTGAAAGAACTTGTTTCTGAAAAAATGTCTTTCAAATTAATTACAAAAGAAGATATTGAGAAAGAAAAAGAAAATCTAGAGAAAAAAGTATTTGTTTCTCCTGATTCTACAGATAAATTTAAAAGTAGAACTTTAAGACCCGAATACACTTTTGAGAATTTTGTCACAGGTGAAGCGAATCGTGAAGCATTTACTTTTTCTACCAAAGTTGCTGATTCTCCCGCTAATACAGCTAATCCTTTATACATTTTTGGAGATGTAGGCCTAGGAAAAACACATCTTATGACCGCAATTGGTCACTTTATTCTAGATAATGATATAAATGCTAACGTCATCTTTACTACAGCACAACAATATACTGAAGATTATTTTGCTGCAACCAATAAAAAGAATAGAGATTGTGATAGTTTAGAAGAATTTAATAATTTTTATCGCTCAGCTGATGTTTTATTAGTTGATGATATTCAATTTTTAAAAGATAAGGTTAAAACTCAAGAAGAATTTTTTAAGCTTTTTGAATATTTACATGAAAAAAACAAACAAATTGTTATCACGTCTGATCGACCAGCTACAGAATTAGAAATTATGGATCGTTTAAAATCTAGATTCAGCTGGGGAATTCCTGTTGACATTAGAAAACCAAATTTTGAATTGAGAAAATCCATTTTAAAGAAAAAATTAGCCTTTCTTATTAGCGATCCTTCTTGTGTTGGTGATGATGTTTTAACATTTATTGCTGAAAATTTTGATGAAAACGTAAGAGAATTAGAAGGTGCTCTAAGACGATTTGTTTCTTATTGCGTTGCTTTTAATATTCCTTTTTCCTTAGAAAACGCTAAAAGTTCACTAACATCTATTATTTCAAAGGAAAAACAAACAGCTTCTACTAGCGATTCTGTGATTATAGAGAAAGTTAAAACTGTTGTTTCTACATATTTTAATGTTAGCGTTCGTGACATCGTTGGATCTTCTCGAAAGCAAGAGATAGCGTACGTTAGAATGGTGACTATTTACTTGTTAAGAACTATTTTAAACCTTCCTCTTAAGAAAATAGGTGAACTATTAGGAGGCAGAGATCATGCTACCATTGCCCATTCGATAGATAAAATAGCTAATTCTATAGAAACTGACGTTTCTGTAAAGCAAGATATTGATATTTTAAGACAAAAAATAACAACAAATAAGTGAGTTATCCACTTATCCACATAGCTAATAATAATTATAATATACAAAATAAATAATAAAAGGAGAAAATTTATGAAATTTGTAGTAAACAGAGAACTCTTATTAGCGACTTTACAAAATGTTTCTCGTGGTTTATCTGATAAAAAGCCTATGCCAGTACTTACAGGAATTAAAATAACTGTCGAAAAACATAGAATTATCTTTGTAACAACTAATAAGGAAATTTCCATACAAGTAATTTTAGAAGAAAACAATGATGTTGTAATAGATGAAACTGGAGCTTGTGTAGTTCCTGGTAAGTATTTTTTAGAAATAGTTAAGAAGTTAGAAGGCAAAGAAGTTGAATTTACACTCTTCGAATCAACAACAATTAAGATAATTTCAGATCGTTCTAACTTTACATTAGTAACTTATGATGGCTCAAATTTTCCTTCAATTGCATTTGATTCAATAGAAAGTCCCATTCATTTAGATGCTCAAATGTTAAAAAACGTTATAAAACAGACATCTTTTGCGGCAGCTACATCAGAAGCAAGGATAGTATTAACGAGTGTAAATTTTAAATTTTATGGTAATAAATTAGAAATAACAGCAACAGATTCGTTTAGATTAGCAAGAAAAAATATAGAATTTGATGATAATTTTGATTCTAAAATAATAAACATTCCTAGTAAATCACTAGAGGAATTATCAAAAATAATAGAAGATTCACATGAAGATATAGAGTTATATGTAGAGAATCAATCGATATTATTTAAGTATCGTAACGTTTCTTTTACTACAAGATTAGTTGAAGGTGTATACCCAGACACTTCAAGTTTGTTCCCTAAGGGTCAAATGTTAGCAATAAAGTTTAATAAAAACGAGTTGTTAGCAGCAATAGACAGAGCGTCATTATTTACGAATTCGGACAATTTAAGCATTGTTAAATTGTCTCTAACGGATGATAAAACAGTTGAAGTTTCTTCAAATTCAACAGAAATGGGAAAAGTTGTTGATGCAATTTACCCATTAGAAGTCTCAGAAGCATTAAATTTTCAAATAGCTTTTAGTACCAGAAATTTAAGTGAAGCAATAAAATCGTTTGAAAGTCAAAGTATTTTAATGAAGTTCACTGGAGAGATAAAACCAGCCGTAATTGTAGGCGAAAAAGAAGATGATTTGATACAAATGCTACTTCCAGTTAGAGTCTTCTAAAAACAAGAAAAAAATAGATGAAAATAAGATAAAATAAAAAAAAGCCTTGGTCAAGGCTTTTTTTATTGCTTTGTTATAGTTAAAATAACTAATTTAAATAATAAAACCAACATGTATAATTAGTAACTTCAAGAAAACGTACATTTGTCAATTATCTATCATAAAACCATTGATTTATAGACTTCTGTAAGCTCTTTTCTTATCTGATCACGGTTCTTTTGATGGAATTTATCCTTCATTTGATGGTTATCAAAGACCGATACACCCTCAGCTTGTAAATTCTTAATTACAGACTTATCATTAATTGGAGGAGTAACAACAGCGTTAGGAGTTTGTATTTTAGCTCTCTCAATAAGTTGTTTTAAGCAAGCTTTCGGAGCAAGCTTAACAGGGTGGTATCCGATAGGTATAATGTACTTAATTTTGTTCAAATTTATGTCAGAATCAACAAAATATTGAATTGTATTCGAATAACCCTCCAAACCTAGAGCATCAAGCCCCACTGCAAGAAGAATAGAATCGCTTAAGTCTAATAATATTTCACTTAAACGACTGCTCGAAGGAGGGAAATCTATAAAAATATAGTCAAAATAATTGGTAAAATCTTGAATTAAAGCCCTTAATCGCTTCTCTTCGGTCCTTTTTAGGGTCAAATTTAGTGAAAGTCTGTCTGTATTTAAGGTTTTCATTAAATACATATTTATTCTTGCTTCAAAAACAACATCTTGTGGTTTCTTTTCACCAACAAATAAGTGTTCGAAGAAATCATCATCATGATCTGTAACAAAGTGCTCTGCGCCAAAAATTCTAAAGATACTATTTTGATCGTCAGCACTAATAACTAAAACTGTTTTTCCTAAAGTTGCATAGTAATGAGCTAGGTAACCAACAAAGGTTGTTTTACCTACACCGCCTTTTTTACAAAAACAAGAAACAATTGGCATTAGAATCTACCTCCTTCTCTACTTAATTTTTCTTTACATGCATCTTCAACAAATTCTGAAAACATTTTTCCGTTTTCTGCACAAAAAACCTTTATACTTCTACGTAAAGACACGTCCATTGTTGCTGTGTACTTTTCTTTTGGCCCATCCATTTGTTGAATGTATTGTTGTTTTGCTTGTCTTTTAGGTTGACGCACCGTTTGTTGTTGTTGCTGAGGTCGATAATAAGTGTTTTGTGGAGCTTCATACACGGGTTGTTGTTGAATTTGTGGTTCAATTTGTGTAGGGGTTTCAATTTGCTCAATTATCGGCTCTTGTTCGTTTGAAATTGGTCTATCAAACGGATTTACTCTCTTTTTTACTTGTTCGTTCATATTAACCTCCTATTTACAGTAACATTATAGCACTAAATAAAAGTGCAGTCAAACGAATTGCAATATTTACTTACATACATACAACCATAAAAACGCATTTTAAACATTTGCAATCAGCAGTCTTTTAAAATATTAAAAATTTGTGATTAATAAAAAAAACGAATCAAAAATCAAACCAAAAACACAAAAATAAAGTCAAAAAAGGCACCAAAAATAAATTTTACTTAAAAAACTGAAAAATTATGGGTTATAAAGTATATTATCTGACTGCTTGTTGGCGAAAAATGAAAAAACAGGTAAAATAGCACTACATTTAAGCGTAAATATGGATTGTTCTGT
>UQAI01000078.1 GCA_900538885.1 uncultured Mollicutes bacterium | reverse complement strand
CTAGCATATTTAGACTTTTTTTAAATTCTAATACCATCAGTTATTTACAGAGCCATTTATTCTAACTCCTTGGTGAAATAATAAACTATTTAAATTTCTATTTTCTCAATTATATTTTTACATAAATGCCCAACTATTTCACTTGCCTTTACGGAGAAAACACCATAATCTAGGGCATCACTTGAACCAATAAGGTCTGAAATAGTTCTTATTACAAGGCATGGTAATTTGTAAAGATAGCATGTGTGAAAAACTGAAGCAGTTTCCATATCAAATGTAAGTACGTCATATTTTGAAAAATATTTATCAACAAGAGCTTGACACTTATCATATGAAGTAACAAACTGATCACCAGAAAGGGCAGTTCCAAAATATACATTACTTGGAACAATTAAATGAAGTTGTTTTTGAAGTGACTCATCAATTTCAAAATATGGTGGCATATCTTCTAATTGTCCATATGCAAGATCTGTATAAGCATCTTCAAGCATATTAACATCAGAATAAAGAGCCTTAGTTACAATTACACTATCAAGGGTTTTAAGTATTCGCTTATAACCACCAGCAATCCCCATATTGATGACTAAACTTGGATGATACTTTTCAATCAACATTGTCAAGATAATGGCTGATGAAACTTTTCCAATTCCTGATTTTGAAAGAATAATTTGATACTTACCAAGCTTTCCAACATAAATTTTTTTATTATTTAAGTCTTGTTCTTGTAACTCTTCAAGATAACTTTTAAATGTTAAAAGTTCCTTGTCCATTGCGACGACAATAACTATAGTTTTCATTATTTTTTCTTAGTAGTACGTTTCTTTTCAGGTACAGCTGTAGGATCTTTTTCAGAGATTCTTTCAATTTTTACTTCAAATTGTTCACCATCTTCAGTTTTTACTAAAACACGGTCACCAACTTTTGAGTGAATAATTGCTTTTCCAAGTGGTGATTCATCTGATATTTTTTGAGCAAGAGGGTCAGCTTCAATTGTACCAACGATATGATAAGTTTCAACTACACCTTCATCTAAGAAATTTACATCAACAAACTTACCTAAGTTATTTCCTTCTTCACCTGAAATAACAACCGCAACCTTTAATGCTTGTTCAGTTTCTTTAATCTCAGATGCAATTCTAGCTTGATTGTTACGTGCAGCATCATAATCAGCATTTTCTGATAAGTCACCTTGAGCACGTGCTTCTTGTAATGCGATAATATTTTCAGTTTGTTCTTTCTTTAATCTTTTTAACTTTTCGACTAACTCATCATAACCTGCTTGAGTTACATATACAGTATTTTTACTCATTTTTATTTCCTTCTTTCTAAAGTCTTATGTTTATAGTATTATACCAAATTTTAGTTTTTTTTGCAATAGATATGTAGTTTATTACTTAATTAAGCGAACCATATCATGAGGATGAACCGTAAAAGGAACTTGCATTTTAAATTGCTGTAGTGGGTGTCTTGCAACATCTAGTTCTTCATTTGTAGTTGCATCAATCATTTTTTCAACAACATATAAGGTATTAGGAAGATTAGGACCAAAAAACTCAAGAGTATCTCCTAACTTAAAATAATTACGCTGTTCGATAACAGCGGTTTTTGTCTCTTCATCATATGATAAAACATAACCAACATATTCTTTAGTAGGCTCCTCATTTCTTACTTCATATAATTGTTCATTAGGTGTAACCATTCCTTCTAAAAAGCCACAACTAGTAAGTCTATTCTCAGCCTTTTGAATTTCATGCTTAGCAAATTCTAAAGTTTCTTTTTTAACAAAGCCTAAATTATAATATTCATCAATTACCATTCGGTAACTTCTCACCACCGTCGCAATATAATATGGTGATTTCATTCTTCCTTCTATCTTAAGTGAGGCTGTACCAACTTTAATTAAACGTTCAATTTGATCAATTGACATTAAGTCTTTAGACCCCATGTTGAAAAATTCGCTTGGCAAATTTAGTTGTTTTTTTCCATATATTAAGCTATAATTCCATCTACATGAGTGGGCACAACCACCTCGATTAGCATCGCGTTTAGTCATATAATTACTTAAAGTGCACCGGCCAGAGTAACTCGCGCACATACCGCCATGGATAAAAACTTCAAGTTCAAGACTAGTATTTTTTCTGATTTTTTCAATTTCTTTAATGCTTACCTCTCTAGCAAGTACTACTCTTGTCGCACCTACTGTTTGCCAAAATTTAATAGCTTTACTATTAGTTATTGAAGTTTGCGTTGAAATATGAATTTCAACATTTGGAGCGATAACTTTAGCTTTTTGAATTAATCCTAAACTTGATGTTATAATAGCATCTACCCCTATTTCACTTAAGAATTTTAAGTAGTCATCAAGTCCTGCAAAGTCATCATTATGAGGAATAATATTACAAGTTACATACATTTTTTTATTTAAATTATGGGCAAATTCACTTAAATCTTTCAAATCTTCACGTGTAAAATTGGAGGCTCTAGCTCTTAAACTAAACTCTTTTCCCCCAACATATACAGCATCTGCTCCATAAAGAAGGGCTATTTTGGCTTTTTCTAAATTGCCAGCTGGAGCTAATAATTCAACTTTTTTCATTCCTTTACCTCTTTCTTCAATAAAATAGTTTTGTTATCATAAGCTCCTTTATATAGCGGAATAACTATTTTTTTAAGTTCTGATTCAAGTGTTTTTGAATTAATGTCCTCACTTACATAACTATTATATAAGGAAACAACTGGATAGTAATTTTGTTTGGTTAAATCTAGGTTGTGAACCATTATATAGGGCACCTTTTTCATTTGATCAAGTTCACTTGCTAAATAGTAATGATTTTCTTCAAATATTCTAACACCATTTTGGTCTTCCACTAAATGATAATAATTATCTCTAGTTTCTTCTTTTAATAATGCGAGTTTACCTTCGATATTTTTCATTTTGTATTCTTTAAATTTTAAATAATTAGTTACTAAAGGGCGTTTCGAATAAAAGCAGCATGCCATACCAAAAGCTTCTACTATCACATGATCAGTAGTATTATCAACAATTTCAATTACTTCATCACTTGTAATTTGATTAGAGATAACAACATAATTATTAAATTTTTGATATAAACTAACATCATAATAATTTGTCATATAAGTTGGAGCATAATATACAGTTTTTTCACTAAAGCCATTTTCAATTAAAATTTCATATAGTCCCATATCTGAATAAAAGAAATAGTCAATTTGTTTGAATAAATCATTTTTTAAAATCATTTTTATATAAACTAAATCATCTTCATGAAATAATCTTTCAGCATATAATCCAACTAATATAAAATGTTTATGGGCATATTCTACTATTTTTTCAATGTTGTGAATTTCAATATTGTCAGTAGTTGAAAGGCTTAAAAAGTCAACTTTAACAAGTAGTATTCCTACATTTGACAGTTTTGTAAGTTTCTTAGCCTCTGCTATTGAATTTACATCACATATTAGTTTCATCTTTAATTCTCCTTGTAATACTTATTCCATCACCTACATTAATAAAAATAGTGTGATAATTAGATAGTTCATTTAAATAATGATTATATTTATCTATTTTTTCTACCATTTTTCTTACGTTTTTACTTTGTGATTCTAAATCCGTAATAGTACCATGAAATTGTAGATTATCCGTAATAATTACCCCATTTGGTTTTAAAAGGGGTGAAAACTTTTCAAAAAACTTTATATTTTGAGCTTTCGCAGCATCAATAAAAATAATATCATATTCACTAAGATCATTAACATCAATTTCTAAAGCGTCAACATGATGTACATTAATATAATCATTTAATTTAAATTTAGCAATGTTTTGACATGCAAGTTTATACATTTGGTCATCGCGTTCAATCGTATCAATTGTTGCTTTTGTATAATAGGCCATACATATGCTTGAATAAGCAATGGCCGTACCGATTTCTAGGATTTTCTTTGGTTTAATAAGATCCATAATTTCAAGAATGACAAGTAATGAATCTTTCATTATAATAGGAACATGTTGTTCTTTCGCATAGTCTTCTAGTTCAATAATTTTATGTGGAAAATGTTTTGCGTTAAACTGGTCAAAATAATTGTTCATATACGATTCCTCTTTTTATATTATTTTAGCACATTCCTACTTTTTTTTCATCTTATTTGTTATTTAAGTTTTTGATTAAACCCTTCTTCTAAGCACTTTCTAATATAACGTATTCCTTCTTTATATTTAGAGCACCCTTCACAGATATCTAAATATTCTTTTTTTATTTCATGCATTAAAAAACCATCATAAAAGTTTTTAATTGGTAACAAAATATTTTTTACATAATTATACAAGCTATAACTACTATTTCCTTCAAGCAATAACTTAATATAGCGATAATAATCATCATACATTTTCTCATATTTAGTAAAACAATATTGATCAAGTTTTTTAATAATGGCTTGTTGAATATTATAATTATGCGTCTTATTAATTATTTCACTTAAAAGGCTTGTAATTCTTGCGCTTAAACAATTATTAATTAATAAATTATATACTGCTTCATAATCTCTATTAAGATACATGATTAGTCCTGTATAATAATAGTATTTTTCTTTCACTTGTAAATTATTTAAGTCTAAGTTCTTTTTCATTTCTTCCATTTGCGCTTTTGCATCTAAGTAATTTAGATCGGCAGTATACACCATCAATTGAAGTTTATGAAGGTAAAGATTAGTTCCAAATAAAGGCATTTCCGCAAGTTTTTCAAAATTATAATAATACTCATATGCAAGTGGTATATTCCTAATTGAAATCATAATATCAATTCCTAAATCATAAATAGCGGTTTCTAAAAAGATATTATTATGTTCAATCTTTGATAAAACAATAATTTGTTGATAAGCTCTAATATTTTGATTGGTTTGATGAGCATATAAAGCAAAAGCATACATATAAAACAATAATTCATTATTTGTAAATGAACTAGATATCGTATCTAATCTTAATAATGTACTTCTAGCTTCATCATAATTTTTATTGATTATATTATAAAAAAGAACCATTAGCTCTATTTCAATTCCACAATAGCTATTACAAGATAAAGCATGATTAACTAAGTTTTCAACTTCTTCCGTTTCTTTTTTAAAGTATGCTCTTAAGATATCTTCATATAGATTTTTAGTTCGTTCCTCTTTTACGGTTTCATAATCAATATTCATCTTTTCACATAACGCTTTATAGTAGTTTTCCTTAACATCTACTGCGTTATTTTCAATTCTACTTAAATAACTGACCGAGCAAACTCCATTACTTAAATCTTCTAGTTTAAATCCCATTTCCATTCTTTTTCTTTTCAAAAATTCAGACATTCCAAGTCCATTTCCTTTTTTGGCTTGATTTTGTAATTTTAACATTTTTCCACTTCCTTTTGTTATCTTCAAGATTCAACGATTTATTTAATCATCACTTATAGTTTACCAAAAAATGACCTTTTAGTAAAGAAAGTACCAATATTTTCGTTCGACTCTTTTCTAACAAATTAAAGGAGTTTTTACATTTTTTAACTTTTTTATTTTATTTATGACAATTTATGTATGTTTACATAACATTTTTATACTTTCACGGGAATAACGGAACGTCT
>UQAI01000077.1 GCA_900538885.1 uncultured Mollicutes bacterium | reverse complement strand
CTACTATTGTATCATATTTTTATAAAAATATGGTTAAATTTGTTTTTATTTTATATTAATTTTACTCAATATTTCATTTTTTAAATTTTCATTAAATTTCCCACTTTTAATCATTGCTATTTCTTCTTGATATGGTGGGAAACTTAAATCTTTAGTATTTGGAATATATGGTGTTTCTAGAATTTTAGGAATATCTTTAAATCTTTCATCATTAACAAACTTCATCAATGTATCAAAACCAATGGTTCCAAAGCCTATATTTTCGTGTCTATCTTTATGACTACCTACTGGATTTTTTGAATCATTTAAGTGAATTACCTTTAAATATTCAAGACCAATGATTCGGTCAAATTCATCAATTACTCCCTCATAATCATTAACTATATCATAACCAGCATCATTTATATGGCAAGTATCAAGACAAACTCCAATTCTATTTTTGTTATGAACACGGTCAATTATAGCCTTTATTTCTTCAAATGTTCTACCACACTCAGTTCCTTTGCCGGCCATCGTTTCTAATAAGATTACAGAACGATAGTTAATGGTATCAGATAAAATACAATTAATGCCATTTGCAATTCGTTCAATTCCGTAGTTACTTCCCATACCTACATGAGCACCGGGATGAAGGACCATATATTTCGCTCCAATCATCGCTGTTCCCATAAGTTCATTTCCTAAAAAGGTAATTGCATAATCCCATTTTTGGTTATCACTTTGAGCAAGGTTAACAATATAAGGGGCATGAACAATAATATCTTCAGGATCTATATTATTTTTTTTACAAAGTTCTAAGGCTTCATTTATATGCATTTGGTTAAATGGCTTTCTAAATGTGTTTTGAGGGGCACCTAAATATACCATTAAGGCATTAGCCCCATAGCTTAAAGCTTCTTCTACACTGCCTTCTAACATTTTTATTCCATTATTACTTACATGACTACCTATCTTCATTTTTTCTTTCTTCCTTTGCTCTTCGGCGGTAAATATTTTGAATTCTTTCGCGTTTTGCTTTTCGTATTTCTTTTTCAATTAATTCTTTACGTTTTTTTCGGTAACCTGGTTTTACTTTTTTTGGCATTGGGGTTTTTTGGTGAATTGCTTCTTCAATTTGTTTAGCTGGGGATAAACGTTTAACTTTCTTTCTGAATATTGTTTCTACCAATTCACCATTTTTAATTTGATAAAACTTTGGTTTCAAGCCTTTAGCTTGTAGTTTTTTTACATAATCATCATCATCGTATGCGTATAAACTATAGGCAATACCTGTACTTTCATATCGAGCTGTACGACCAGTTCTATGAATGTAAAACTCTATATCTTTTGGTAAATCAAAATTAATAATGTGACTTACACCTAATATATCAATACCTCTTGCTGCAATATCACTTGCTACAACATACTTAAACTCTAAGTCATTTATACGTTTAAGCATTTGTTTACGACCTCTGTCATCCATATCACCATGTAGTTTACCTACTTTATAACCTTTTTCAGCAAGACTTAAAGCTAGATCATCTACACCTTCTTTCGTATTAACAAATATTATCGCAAGATAAGGGTTTATGATTTTTAACAAATCATTTAACACTTCTTTTTTATCTTTAGCCTTACATTGTAACATAATATGTTCAATATTATTTGTTGTTAAATTTTTTTCTTCTAAAGTAATAGGTTCAACTTTTTCTAAATATTTACTCAAAAATTGGCGTAAGCCTTTAGAAATAGTTGCACTAAAAATTAAAAACTGCGGTCTACCTTGAACTTTACCAATTAATTTGTCTACTTCTACTAATTCTTTTTCTTCAAAAATCATATCAGCCTCATCAATTACCACGGTTGCGGCATTATGAATTTTTAAGACATTGGCATTTATAACAAGGTCATTTAGTCGGCCAATTGTTCCTATTACAATTTGGGGTTGGTTTTTTTCAAATTTTTTGATTTCCGTATCTCTACTTCCACCACCAATTACTTTTGAAACAGCTACCTCATATGGAAATTTACTTGTAAGGTCGGTCACTACATTAAATAATTGACTTGCTAGTTCTCTAGTTGGTGAAATGATAATCACTTGTACTTCGTTTTTACTTGCATCTAATTTTTGAAGAATAGGGACTAAAAAAGCGTGTGTTTTACCACTTCCAGTTGCACTTTGTACCATTAAGCTCTCCCCCTTAATAGCACGTGGAATGACTAATTTTTGAATTGGGGTAGGTGATACAAAATTAATTTTATTTAGAGCTTCTAGCAATTCTTTCTTTAAATGATAATCTTTAAAACTACTCATTTTCTTAATTCCTTTCTTTTATTTCGATTATTTCACCAATTAATCTATTATTATCAAATTTTCTTATTTTTACATTTACAATCATATTTTCTTTTAACTCTTTAGTTGTAGGTATGTATATTTCTAAATAATTGCTGCTATGGGAAACATAATATCCATTTTTAACTTGTTCGGTAATTACAATACAATTTTCATTTATAAACGATTTTTCGTACTCTATCTGCATTTTTTTAGCAATATCTAATAAAATATGGGCTCTCTCATTTATAACTTTTGGGTCCAAATGACCGGGCATTTTATCAGCTTCTGTATTCTTTCTTCTAGAATATGGAAAGATGTGCATCATTGAAAAATTCATTTCTTTAATGAATGAACAAGTCTCATTAAATTCTTCTTCAGTTTCACCAACAAAACCTGCAAGTAAATCAGTTGTAATCGCAATACGTGGGAACATCACTCTAATCTTACCAATTAACTTACGATAATCATTCGTTAAATACTTTCGGTGCATTCTCTTAAGCACGGCATCAGATCCACCTTGTAAAGGAATGTGCAAGTGATGTGCAATCCTTGTTTCATATTTTTTAATGGTATTTAAAAGTTCATCACTTACTTCCATTAATTCAATAGATGATAGACGAAGACGGAAAAGTGTAGTCTCGATCATTATTCGTTCTATTAACTTTGCTAAATCAATATTTCCTAAGTCTTGTCCGTATGTTCCAGTATTTATTCCAGCAATTATAACTTCATGAGTACCATTTTTAACTAGGGTTTTAATCTCGTTAATAACATCATCTGGTTTTCTACTTCTAATTTTACCTCTTGCATAAGGTATTGCGCAATAACTACAATAGTTTTCACATCCATCTTGAATTTTAACAAAACCACGTGTGTGCGTTTTTACAGCATTTACTTTCATCTCCTCATATTCAGTTACATTGTCAATATCATCGACAAAATTATTATTTGTAAAAGTATTATCAATTGATGATTTTGTATCTAAATATGATTTAACAATGTCATATGCTTTTAGACGATTATTTGTTCCTATTATCACATCCGCAAGTTCACTTGCTTCTTCTTGATGTAATTGAACATAACATCCCATCGCAACAATTAATGATGTTGGATTTTCTCTTTTTAATTTTCTAATTATTTGTCTACTTTTTTGGTCAGAAGTACTTGTAACAGTGCATGTATTAATAATAATTACATCAGCATCATTTTGCTCAGTATATTCTAAACCACGTGAAACAAAGTCATTAAGAATTGCTTCTGATTCATAACTATTAACTTTACAACCTAAACTAACAATTCTAAATTTCATGTTTATTTCCTCTTTTATAGTCAATTATACTCATTATATAGTTTGGAGCAACTTCTGTTCTTAAAACTCTCTTGCCAAGGCTTACAAACTTAAACCCTGCTTCTTTTAAACTGACTAGTTCTTTTTCATCAATTCCACCTTCAGGTCCAACAAGTACTAGTATTTTATTTTCATTAGTTATTACATCACCTAAATATAAATTATTAGATTCATCAACATGAGCAACTAAACATAAATCATAGTCACAACTTATTTTAATAAAATTTTTAAATGTAACTGGTCCTTTTACTTCTAAAACTTTCGTGCGATGGGCTTGTTCAGCTGCTTCTTTCGCAATCTTATTTAACCTAATTTGCTTCTTATCAAGTTTTTCATCCTTAAGTTTTACATTTGATCTTGTCATAATAACAGGAAGATAAAATGAAGCTCCAAGTTCAGTAATGTGATCAATCACTTCTTCCATTTTTTCTTTTCTAACTAGTCCTTGAGCAATTGTCACTTCACACGGAAGTTCCTTATCCTCTAAAAGTTCTTCTACTATTTTTAATGTGACATTATGATTTGTGATATCAATAATTTCAGAAATAAAAGTTAAAGAATTACAACAAGTATAAACCTTATCTCCGGTTTTCATTCTCATCACATTTGCCATATGATGAGCATCATCACCCGTAATAGTAATTATTTTGGTATTTAAATCAATAGTTGCTGTACTATCATTTAAAAAATATCTTTGCATAATATCACCACTCTTTATATTTATATATTATAACAAAAATCGTTATTTTTTGCAAGCAAACAAAATTATAACCACCCATATAACGGGTGGTCTAATTTGATATATAACCTTTTTTACTCATGCTACATAAAACACTTAATCATATTTATCTTTAATTCTTAGCTAATACTTAAAACACATTCATAGAAACTAGAAGCATATTTATCATTAACTACATAAATTTTTCTTTCATCAAGTTCATTACACCTTCGGAGAAAGATCATATTTTTATAAATTGTAAGTCTATCATAATAATTAGTAATGATGTAATCATCATAAATATACTGCATACTAAATCTTAAAAAGTTATTTGTATCATTTAAGAAAGACTCAGTCTTAGGATCTACTGTATATTCCACAAATAATTCATCTATTGAAATTTCTTCAAGAGTATATTCTTTTTCTTTTAAAATGTGCAAGCCAATAGAATCATGTTTATTAATTAGTAATTTAGTGACATCTAATTTATTTATATCTGGAAAGTTAAATCCTTCTTTTAACCAACAATAACCATTATACTCTTGAAAAAGTATATTTTCTTCTGTATCACTATCAAGAACATAAGTTTTTTGTGGTTTACCATAGAATCCTATCGTATATCCTATTTGATGTTTTTTTCCATAAAAATCATACTCAGTAGTAATATCATAATAATTTTCAGGTAGCGTATATTTATTATTGTTATAATAAAACGTGTAAAAATTCTCATAGTTAAGACATTCTTTTCTAAGCACTATTTTGTCACAGCTTGCTAATAAACAAATAACAAATAAACATAATAGGGAAAAAAGTATTTTACGCATAATAACCTCTCAAAATTTTATTTTTATTTAATATTGTGATTCTCATTTTTGAAACAATACTAGCTGTATTAAAGAAAACTCTAGGAACAATTGTTCTAGACATTAGAAAATATAGTTGTAATAATTTGTTACTGCACTTTCCTTTTCTTAATGCATTCCTAACAAAATGAAGACAATTATTAAATAATAAATTGTAACCTCCATAATCAGTATCTTTATATTTCCTAGCATATTTTAATGACTCACGAAAATCACCTTTAATATATAATGTTCTCCATCCGCCTAATCCTAGAATTGATAAAAATGCCCTTTTAAAACTTAGATGATTTCAAAATCTACCTTCACCAAGTTTGGCAGATACTTTTGCATCTTTTTTTTGTTTTGCAATTATATTCTATTAGCCACCAAGCATTTGAATCATAAAATAT
>UQAI01000076.1 GCA_900538885.1 uncultured Mollicutes bacterium | reverse complement strand
AAAGTAAACTAAAAAAATTTTTTTATTTAAAATCTCAAAAATCGGTATTTCTACCGATTTATTATTGCTACTTAATTATTTTATTGGCAATTTCATTATTGACAAGTTTAGGATATGGAGCTCTTTTATCTAGTTCATTTGCTAAACTCATTATATCCATTAATTTTTCAAATCCTGCCTCTTCAAAATATGGTGTCGTACACCATGCATCAATAGCACGATATCGATTAACAACACTAACTAAGTCTTCAAGCACTATATCTGGGAAGGCTTTTTTCATTAATTTAGCAATTTCAAGATTACTATGGGTATTTACATATTTTTGACCCTCATAAATTGCCCTTGTAAATTTTTCTAATGTATCTTTATTAGCAGTATAGTATTTTATAGTTGTTGAATAAGCTGTATATGGCACTTTTCCTACTAATTCTCCAACTGAACACAATAAATGAGCTTTATTAGCTTTAACTAAGTCAGTAGCTGTTGGTTCAAACAATGTTACAAAATCACCTTCACCTGATAAAAATGAACCTGCCATTGCGGCAAAAGCCACATCAGTTCGTACATTAACTTCATTTTTATTAGGATCGACATTATCAATATTTTGTTTAACAATTAATCCAGCCTCTTTTAAAGCATATTCCAAAGTCATTTCTGGCACTCCACCTTTTCTACCTCCTAAAATGCTTTTACCTTTTAACATTGTAAGATTAAAGTTATCTACTTTTTCTCTACCAAAAATAAAACTTCCATCTGTTTGAGTTAACTGAGCAAAATTAACTAAATAATTATCTTGATTATTGTTATATAAATAAATAGTAGGCTCTGGACCTTGTAATCCTATTTCAACATCACCAGATAATAGTGATGAAGTTACTTTATCAGCACCATTAGCATTAATTAACTCAATTTCAAGACCTTCATCTTCAAAATAACCAAGTTCAATTGCCACATACTGTGGGGCATAAAAAACCGAATGTGCTACTTCAGCTACTCTAATTTTCTTTTTATTTGATGTTTTACAACTTGTAAAAGACAACAAAATTAATAATAAACAACAAAACAATAAACAAACTTTTTTAAATTTCATTTTATTTCCTCTTTCTTTTAATTTGTAATTCTATAATATTAACAATTTCATACATAACAAATGCAATAATTGCTAAAACTAGAACTCCCATCATGACTAAATCCATTTTAAACACTTGTGAACCATAGACAATTAAATAGCCAATACCTGCACGTGATACGACAAATTCACCAACAATTACTCCAATCCACGACATACCAATGTTAATTTTAATAATATTAACGATATTCGCAAAATTTGCTGGTAAAACTAATTTAATAAGTATTTGCCATTTATTTGCTCCAAAGCTTTTTAACATTTTAATTTTATCTTCTTCTATGTTTTTAAAATACGCATATCCAGAAATAATTGTTATCACAATTGAAATGGAAACCGCAACAACTGTAATACCCCTTATACCGGTACCTGCCCAAATAATTAAAATAGGAGCTAATGCCGTTTTTGGTAGTGCATTCAATACTACTAAAAATGGATCAAAAATTCTTGCAATAAACTCATTCCACCATAATATAATCGCAATAATTAGTCCAAGTGCTGTTCCTATTACTAAGCCTAAAATAGTTTCAAGTGTTGAGATTTTAATGTGTTTCCATAATTCTCCATTTTGAATGTACGATTTTAATAGTTCAAAAATACTAGATGGTTTACTAAATAAAAAGCTATCGATAATGTGATGTTTGGATAACAATTCCCAAACAGCAATAAACAATACCAACAATGACAATTGAATACTAACAATAATTAATTGATTAATTCGTCTTTTTTTGATATATGGATTAACTTTCTTCATTTAGTTCACTCCAAATTTCATCAAAGTACATTCTAAAATTGGGATCTTTACGTTTTAAAAGTGGGGTAACACTTTCTTCTTGCATTTCAATAATATGATTTCCTTTAAGGGTTGCTGGCCTTTTAGATAATACTATAACACGATCCGCCATCGCAATAGCCTCCGATATATCATGAGTAACAAGAATTGCGCTGAGCTTTTCATTTCTTATAATATTATAAACATCATCGCTTACTTTAATTCTTGTTTGATAATCAAGGGCTGAAAATGGCTCATCCAATAATAAAATATTAGGCTTTAGTGCGAGGGTTCTAATTAATGCAATTCTTTGACGCATACCACCTGAAAGTTCATGGGGATAATTATTGACAAAATCTGCTAAATCATATTTTTTAAGCATTTCTTCAATTTCTTTTTTTCTTTCTTCCGTTATTTGACGTCTTATCTCTAAACCAATTAAAATATTTTTCCAAACCGTACGCCATTCAAACAATTGATCTTTTTGGAACATATAACCTAAATTACCATATACATTAATTTTTCCTTCATTTGGCTTTAGTAACCCCGATATTAAGTTTAAAATTGTTGATTTACCTGATCCAGATGGACCTACAATTGCGATTATTTCACCACTATTTAATTCTAAATTTAAATTATTAATTACTTCAAGTTCGCCAAGTTTAGTGTAAAAACTTTTTGAAACGTTGTTTATAGTCAGTACTTTCATGATTCACCTCATTTCTTAGTCTACTATATAATATTAATAATATTAAAAAAGGTATGGGCAAAAATAAAAAACTGACTAATCAAAAGATTAATCAGTCATTTTTCTTAACTTTAAAACGATTGTGTCGCTCATCTATTTTCTTTTTTATCGCATTTAAGAAATATGTAATTGAAGTAACAAATGTATAAGATAATAGTGCCAAAATAATAGTTAATAATAAAGGATTGGCTACGACAAATGTATTTCCATCTTCACCCATTTCTACACTATATAATTTAACAAGGTTAAAAATACTTCTAAAATTAAGTCCTAAAATTGTTAAATCATACATTGAAGCAAGAGTTACAAAGAAACTTGCGGTAATGCAGAAAATAAAGAGAATAAATTTTCTTAAATTAAATGGTTGACAAGCAATATAAAGCATCATAAATCCAGTATACGTTGCACAAAGCACTACAACGGTTCTAAGTTGGTCACCATTAAGTCTAAGTGGTTTGGCCACTAAATAGGCAAGGATTACTTCAATTACTACTGCCAAAGCACCAGGTAAAGCTTTTCGCATTGCATTTACAAGGAAATTACCACTAATAGGATTGTTATTTGGTTGTAAAGCTAGGAAGAATGATGGTATACCAATACCAAAGAACTCTAGCATGAATAAATCCATTTTATTTTCAATCGGGAATCCTGCACTTCCTTCAGGATGAAATACTCCAATAAATCCGCTAATTGTTAATGCTGCAAGAATAATAATAAATAAAGTTTTCACAAAAAACAAAATTGAAGTTTGTTGAATATTATTAATAACTCTTCTTCCCTCACCAACAACTGCTGGCATAGATGCAAAGTTTGAATCAAGTAAAACAAGTTTCGCTACACTTCTAACCGCATCACTACCAGATGCCATTGCAATACTGCAGTCTGCTTCTTTTAATGCTAAAATATCATTAACACCATCGCCTGTCATCGCAACAGTGTGTTTAGCATCCTTTAAAGCTTTTACAATTATTTGTTTTTGGTTAGGTTTAACCCGTCCAAATACGGTATACTGCGTTGCGGCTTGATATACTTCATCGTCACTTAATCCATCTAAACTAATATATTCATCCGCATTCTTAATGCCTACGCGGCGAGATACTTCTGATACGGTAACTGGATTATCACCAGAAATGACTTTAACTTCAACACCACTTTCTCTAAAATATTTAATGGTATCAAATGCCTCTTTCCTAATTTGGTCCTCAATTAAAATTAAGGATATCAATTTTGGAACCTTTTGAATTTTTCCATCCTTTAGTGGCAATTGACTATATGCAAGAACTACCACACGTAGACCTTGATTAGCATATTCATTAATTTCTGATGCATATTTATCAAAGTTATTTTTAAGAACAAACTCAGGAGCTCCAATAATGTAGGTGCCATTATCAAATGTAACTGCACTAAATTTACGTTCAGATGAGAATGGAGTAATTTCAACTGGTTTCAAGACTTCACTAAAACCAAAATAATTCTCTAGAGCCTTTGAAGTTGAGTTAGATTCTTGAAGGGCAGTATTAATAGAAGAAATTATATCCTTAACACTATACTCTAAATTTCGTTGTTTTTCAATATATCTAACTACACTCATTGTGCCATCAGTTATAGTTCCTGTTTTATCAAGACATAACACGTCAACTCGTGCAAGCATTTCAATACAGTAAATATCTTGAACTAATGTATTATGTTTAGCAAGTCTCATTACGCTAACCGCTAAAGCAATAGATGTCATTAAGTATAATCCTTGAGGGATCATACCGATTAACGCTGTTGTCGTTGTCGTTATGGCATCTTTAAATTGGTTGTGAAAATTAGGATCTTTGAAATCAATATGGTAATTAAAATATCTTAAAAATAGTAATACGCCAAAGAAAACTAATAATACAGCTACTACTTGAAGCAAACGATTAAGTGAGCCTAAAATTCCTGATTTTGGCTGTTTATACTTTTTAGCTTGAGCCGCAAGTTTTGATATCTCAGTATCATTTCCCACTCTTTCTACTTGAGCATAACAATTACCTGATACTACAAAACTACCAGAAAAAAGGGTAGAACCAACGTTTTTTCTAATTGGTACAGATTCACCAGTTAATTGTGATTCATTTACTTCGACTTCGCCATCGACTAGGATAGCATCGGTTGTGATTTCTTTACCAGGAGTAAGATACATAATATCATCTAAAACGATATCTTCAACTTTTACTTTAACTTTGGTCGATTCGCGAACAACCGTAACTTCTGGAGCCGACAAGAGTGATAATTTATCAATTGTCATTTTAGATCTAATTTCTTGAATTGTACCAATTAAAGTATTTATAAAAACTAGCACTAAAAATGTATATTCTGATGGTTTAGTGCCAACTATCGCTAATAGCACCGCAATAAACATATAAATCATATTAAAGAAAGTAAAAACATTTTTTAATACAATTCCAAAATAACCTTTTTTGTTTATATCTTTTACAATATTATTAAGACCGTGTTCATGACGTTCTTTAATTTGTTCTTCACTAAGTCCAACATCATAGCGTGGTGTATATCTAACAATTTCTATATTTTCTTTCGTCTTTTTCATGAATGACACCATCCCTTCAATATATAATTATACCATATTTTTAATTCATAGGGTAATACGCTGCTGCCATTTTCGGCGGATCGCGCAGGAATGTACTGAAAATTTGGCAGATTGGAGCATGAAAAAAGCCTGGGATGGCTTGACGTCCAGCCCAGGCTTTGCAGATAACAGATAGCTATTTGTTTTACTCCAGCTCGAACGCGCCGGTATACAGCTGGTAATACTGCCCGTGCTGGGCGATCAGCTGCTCATGGGTGCCGCGCTCGATGATGCGGCCATGATCCAGCACCATGATCACATCGGCGTTCTGCACGGTGGACAGGCGGTGCGCGATGACAAACACCGTGCGGCCCTCCATCAGCTGATCCATGCCGCGCTGGACGATGGCCTCGGTGCGTGTGTCGATGGACGAGGTCGCCTCGTCGAGGATCATGACCGGCGG
>UQAI01000075.1 GCA_900538885.1 uncultured Mollicutes bacterium | reverse complement strand
GTACTGCGTCTGGTCATACAGAATATGATACATGTAGTAGATGTGATTATACAACCTTTAAAGAGTTACCATCACTTGGACATAAAGAAAGTGATTGGATAATCGATAAAGATTCAACTTGCTTAGTAGATGGTTCAAAACATAAAGAATGTACAGTTTGTCATAAGACACTTGTTACTGAAGTAATTAATAAATTAGGTCATGATTTAATCCATCATGAAATGTTAGATCCAACATGTACAACAAAGGGTCACACTGAATATGATACATGTAGTAGATGTGATTACACAACCTTTAAAGAGTTACCATCACTTGGACATAAAGAATCTAATTGGATAATCGATAAAAATTCAACTTGCTTAGTAGATGGTTCAAAACATAAAGAATGTACAGTTTGTCATAAGACACTTGTTACTGAAGTAATAGATAAAGTTGGACATAATATTGGTGAAACTATCGAACATTTGGATCCTACATGTGAGGCTAATGGATATGATAAGGGTAAGTGTGATAATTGTGGAGAAGAAATAATTACAGTTATACCTATGTTAGGTCATGATTTAATCCATCATGAAAAATTAGAACCAACATGTACTGAAGTAGGCCACACTGAATATGATACATGTAGTAGATGTGATTATAGTAATTATGAAGAGCTACCTGCTTTAGGCCATACAGAAAGTGATTGGATTGTTGATGTTGAAGCAACAACTAATGCAAAAGGACATAAACATAAAGAATGTACAGTCTGTCATGAACATTTAAAAGAAAGAGATATTCCAAGAGTTTCACAAGGAATGAATTGTAATTTAAGTAATGCTTTCAGATGTATAATGAATTCTTTAGTAGTTGCGGGATTTGTTTTATTAATTAGAAAAAAGAGAATAGAATAGGAGACACATTTTGTGTCTTCTTTTCGTAAGTAAAATTAATTGTCAAAAAAAATAGTTTAGTATATAATTATGGTATGAAACTATAGGAGGGACATATGGATTACGATATAGATGAATTATATGAAAGAAAAGTAGAAGAAAATGAATCTTATTTCTTTTTATTTATGAGAGAGCTTGAAGATGAGGGATTAGATGTAGGAGAAATAAAAAATCATTTAGCTAATGCTGAACTTTATGTTAATGATTATTTGAACTTTTATGAAATTAGGGATATGGAAGAAAGATTAAAGTGTGCAACTGACTTTTTTGAGGATTTTTTACCTAACAAGTGTGCTTTAAATAACCCTAATGGTTGTATGGAAATGATGGATACTTTATGTAAGTTTTATGAAACAATGGCCAAATATGGTTTTGTTGATTCTGATATGACTGAAAAGTTTGTTAATGAAATTAAAACTAATCAAGACAAATGGGTTGGATTAATTAAATTTATTGATGAAGAAAGTGAGAACACTGATAATTAATAACTAAATTTGAATGAAATGAAGGAATTGCATGAAAATGGAAAAAATGCTATTAGATAAACTAGAAACTGCACAACAAGCAATTGATAATAAAATAAAAGAAAATGAACAATATTTTATCTTATTTAAAAAAGAAATGGAAGCTGAAGGGTTGTGCAAAAAAACAATAGAAAAACATTTAAGTAATGCTGAATTTTTTGTAAATGATTATTTGAACTTTTATGAGGTTAATGACATGCCATATGGATTAAAATGTGCATTTGACTTTTTTGAGTATTTTTACCCACGTAAATGTCTTGGATCTCCTTATTCATGTGGAGTAATGATGACATCGCTATGCAAATTTTATAAAGTAATGGCTAAACATAATTTAGTTGATCTAGTAGAAACTGCTGCTTTTATTGATGAAATTAAAGACAGTAGAAAAGAATGGATGGAATTAAATAGAATTGGAGAAGATGACGATGAATGTATTGATGATTAATGGTAGTCCTCGTAAAGATGGTAATACTACAATAGCCGTTAATGAGATGGTTAAAATTTTTGAAAGTGAAAATATTGAAGTTGAAGTTGTTCAAGTTGGAACAATGGATATAAGAGGCTGTATTGCATGTGGTAGTTGTCATAAAACTGGAAAATGTGTATTTGATGATATTGTTAATACTTTACATGATAAACTAGCAGCTGCTGATGGTGTTGTCATTGCAAGTCCTGTCTACTATGCTTCAGCAAATGGTAGTTTAATATCATTACTTGATCGATTGTTTTATAGCAATAGAAGTGATTTGACCATGAAAGTTGGTGCAAGCATTGCTATCGCAAGGCGAGGTGGTGCATCCGCAACCTTTGATGAATTAAACAAATACTTCACAATTAGTGGAATGCCAATTGTTTCAAGTTATTATTGGAATAGTGTTCACGGACGTGACAAAGGTGAAGCAGAGGAAGATGTAGAAGGATTATACACGATGAGAATGCTTGCTAAAAATATGGTATTTTTAATGAAGTCAATAGCTTTAGGCAAAAATGAATATGGAATGCCTGAAAGAGAAACTAGAAAAGCAACTAATTTTATTAGATAATGTTTATAATATTTGGGTAGAAATGAGTTATTTCTATCCTTTTTATTGACAAAGTGTTGGTGTTCGTCAAAAAAATTAATAAATGAATAGTAAAAGTTTAAAACATGTGGTAAAATAGTAAAGATTGCACAAAATAATAAAAGAAGGAGTAAGACTATGATACAACTTGGCAATTTCTATTATTTTATGTATATGATCTTATCTTTAGCTATTATTGGGGTAGTAACTTATATTACCCAAAAACAAAGTAAGAAAGTACAAAAAACTATAATTTTAGGTATTCTATTTTCAGGTTTTATTCTTCACTTTTTAAAACTTGTTGATAAAGAATATTATAATGATTTACCATATTCTTTAAGAAAGGTTTCATTTGAAAATATTTGTGCAGTATCTACTTTAATTTTCCCTTTTATCTTTTTAACTAAAAGTAATAAATGGAAAGATTATATGTATTGTTTCGGTATTTTAGGCGGTTTAGGTGTTTTGGTTTATCCAAATCCAGCTGTTGGTCATGGGGCATTTTCGTTTGAAACCATTAGGTGCTATTATTGTCATCTAGTACTGATTTTATCTAGTATTTTAATGGTTAAGTGTGAGTTTCATAAACTTGATTATCACAGATTATGGAAAGTACCATTCACATTTTTTGAAGTGTTAGTGATTATTTTATTTAATGAAATAGTGCTAATGGCAACTGGGCTTGTTGAACCAAATATTTATAATCTTTTAGATAGAGGATATCGAAATTCTTCATTTATTTTTGGACCAACCCATGGGTTTGATGCGATTAAACCGGCAATTGATGTGTTTGTTCCTAAAATCTTTAGAGTAGCGCCATGTGGACCATTAAAAGGAGAAGAACTATACTGGCCAATTATTTGGATGGTTTTACCAGCATATGTCGTTTTATATGGCCTAGCTATTTTAATATATTTGCCATTTGAAAAAAATCATATGAAAGATGATTTTAGATCATTTAAACAAAAATTAAAAAAAGAAAATGATTAGGAGAAAACATTATGGAAAAAACATTTGGAGGATTACATTTAATATATTTAGGACTTGCTGTAGTTGTAATGATATTAAGTAATATTATTTTAAAGAAGAAAAAAGTTAATGAAAAAACAATTAACTTAATAATAAAGATTGAAGGAATAATTTGGTTTTTAACAATTTTACTTAATCGTATTTTTGTTACTTATAATGATGTTGTTGTTGAAGCAAGAGATGGTTATACTTGGCTTAATTTATTCCCTAATACTTTTTGTGGATTATGTTCACTAGTATTATCACTTACCGTAATCTTTGGTAAAAAAGATAATTTTATTTTTCATTCGCTTGGCTATTTAGGCCTTGTGGGAGGAGTAGTAACCATGATATATCCAGATTTCTTGGACTCACAAGCTTTTGTTGATCCACGTTCAATCACGGGATTATTGCATCACACTTTTATGACTGGAGTTATGATTAAGGTATTAATCTTTGGTGGTATGAAACCAAGCATCAGCAAATGGTCATATTTCATTCTTGGATTATGTGTAGTTACATCAATAGGGGTAATTGAACTTGATGCCTTTGGCTTTAAAAAAGCAATGCAAATTAATCAACCATTAATATCATCACTCCCAGTTCTTACATCATGGTATATCGTATATCTTGTAATGATAATAGCTCATTTTATCTTTTTAGTGTTATATGAAAAATTTAAAAATGGGAGAACACTAAAGGAAATTTTCGTAAAGCTAAAATAAATGTTTGTAAGGTGGCTCTATGCAAAATTATGACATAATTTGTTGAATTATGGTATAATCGTTGGGCTTAAAGTATACAAGCAACAAAGAAGAGGAATTTATGAAAAAAACTTACAAAAAGGTTCTTGACTTAACAATTGTTTCAATCATAACCTTAAATATCTTAATGTTATTATCTTGTTCTGAAAATCATGAATCAGGTGGTGAAAAAAACTTACCACAAAAAACAACCAAAATTGATGGTTATACTGATCTTGAAATTATTAACAAGGTACTAGAAACACTTGCATTAGAAGATGCGTATTATGTTGAAACAACTGGTGAGACTGCCGCAAAATGTGTTATTAATTATACACAAACTACAAATACGGGAGTTTATTTTAAAGATAATAAGTTTTACAATGATATTGCTTCAAACTCTTCACTAGTCAATCACACTCACCAATTATTAGTTGATGGTAGTAGGGTTTATTATTACGATAGTGACAAAAAAGATGAAGGGTTAATTAGAGAAGATCTCGAGAATTATCGTAAAGTCTATGGGGTTGTACCTAGTCATGATGGAGTATTTCATTACGTAATAAGTGAGAATAACATCATTTCTTCTAAACGTTCTTTTACGGAAAATGAATTAATGATTACTTATACCTTAAAACCAGACCAATCAACTGAAAACATTCGTAAACAAATGAAAGTTTTTGGTGGCCTTGTTGAAGAGCCTACGTATGAGGCAGTAGAACTTACTATTTATATAGATGAGGCATTTAAACTATTATCATTTAGAAATAATGAAAAATATAAGATTGTTAAAAAAGTACCACTCCTTGGTAAAACTACGATGAATTGTACACAAACCTTATATTCAAAAATTTACTATACGGGTTATGATGAACCTGATATTAGTATGTTTAATGACTTAAAAACGATCAATTAATATTTGGTCGTTTTTTCTTTTCTTTAAGAACTGGATTAAGGAATTAACAAAGCATTTATTAATATAATTATTATAGAGGTGATGATTTTGACGATTTTTGATGATGATCAAGCCAGACTTGATTTTGAAAATCTAATTTGGTGTACATTTATTATAATAAGCATTATGAATATCATTGGTGATAATGATGAAAAGGCATTTTTAAATTCAAATGATTCATCATATAAACAAGAAGCTAATGAAATATTTGAACTCACCATCTCAGTCACCTTACTAATTTATTTATATTTTGGAATTCGAAATTATGATGCTTTACAAAAAGCAGATGATGATAAGAAAAAATTATATGAAATAAAGTTTTTAGGAAGCACTTTATTAATTGCTGGGGCAATTTGTTTATTGTATTTTCAAAAAAATCAAAAGAATTTCATTGGTTCACCAGCTTAATAAATGTAAAAGTTATACTTTAACTTAGGTATAACTTTTTTTCAGTGCTTATGTAAAAGAAGAAAAATTAAAATATGGTATAATAATAACAAGCTGTATATCAGAAAAATATAGGATATCT
>UQAI01000074.1 GCA_900538885.1 uncultured Mollicutes bacterium | reverse complement strand
AATTTCAATGCATTTGTCAAGTATACGAATATCATTAATAATAATGTTATCTTCTTGAATTTTTAGTAGTTGTGGTATATAATCATAATTAGTCATAAAGCTCCTTTCCGGTATTTTTGAGCAAAAATATTATACAAGAAAAACTTTATGATGTAAAGAAAAAACCATATCTTCATAGGTATGGTTTTTTCGCACAAAAATTCACACAAAAAATAGTTCATCACACAATCACACAAAAGCACAAGAAAATTTGTAGAACCAAAATAACAAGTACTGAATACTTGTTATTTAATTTTGGAGATAGATTAGGATAGAAATTACACTAGCTAGTGCACTCCAAATAATATAAGGGAGAGTCAAAAGAGTAATTTTTTTATCGATTAATAAAGATTCTAATGCAATAATTAGAATAGTAATAAATGTGAATAATACAATTACATAAGATAAGAATAGATTATGCCACTTAAAGAAAACAGGAGTGTAGAGGGCCTGCAATACATAATTAACAATTAAAAATACAATGATTCTTTTTGTTTCAGCATTTCGTTTTTCTTTAGGATAAAAAACATAATAAGTAGCAAATATAGACATAGTTATGTATATAATTGTCCACATAACCATAAACATCCACGAAGGTAAATGAGGACCATTAAGTGATTTATAGTATTCTACATCTACTGGAAATATAAATGATGGTAAGAAATAAAGCAATAAAACAATTACAAAAAAAACAAATTTAGGCCAATGTTTCTTCATTTTAAAAATTATCCTTTCAACATATTATATTATCCCTTATTGATAAATATGCTAAAAAATTAAGAATTAGCAATTGTGGTTGCGGTTTGAGCAATCTTTGTTTGTGGTACTGCTTCAACCTTGTACCAGCCTTTCATTTCCATTTGTTTATAAATAGCATTTTGTAAACTTAAACATTCAAATAAAGCTTGATTCATAGTTGTATTAACATTAGGTGTCGAAGATTCCACAGTTCCATGTAGAAGTAATCCACACATACTTTTAGCACAAGTTAATAAGCTTTGCATATAATAACGATCGTTCATAAAATCCTCCTATTTTGATAGTGTATTATACAAATTATTGTAAATTAATTGAAGTTCTGATTGAACTTCTCCCACAAATGCACGTAATGCAGGATCTTGAAGTGATGAAATGTTTTCATCACAAACACAATTAAAATGCTTTGCGTTGTTTAAAGCATCTTCAACATAAAGTAATTCTTTGTTTGTCATATAAATACCTTCCTTCAACTTTAGTATGATATAAAAAATTAAAAATATACATCGAATTATTAAAAATTACTAATTAATGCTTTTGCAAAATAGTTTGATTTTATTATCAAATATGATATAATAAAGTGACAAAAGGAGGGTATGAAAATGAATAAAAAAATTAAAATATTTACTACAATTATGTTGTTCATAGCAGCAATTTCTCTATATGTGGTGAGACCAAATAATAAAACATTGGCCTCTAATAACCTTCAAGTAATGACCACATCTTCAGGTACGGAACTAAAGTATCGTAATAGTAGTGAAAAAGTATATGGTCTTGCTAAATATGATTATCCAACCGCAGAGTATCGTGCCGCATGGGTAAGTACTTTTGTTGGTGATATACCATCGTTTACAACTGAAGAAAAATTTAAAAGTGATGCGACTATAGTTCTTGATAACTTAGTTAAAATGGGAATGAATGCTATTGTATTTCATGTTAGAACACACAACAATGCTTTATATCGCTCAGACTTAAATCCTGTTGCTAGTTGGTGGAATGTAGTAGATTTTGATAAATTTGATCCTTTAACATGGTTTATTGACGAATGTCATAATAGAGGAATGGAATTCCATGCGTGGATGAATCCTTATCGTGTAGATATGAAATATATTGGTGAACCTTATCCTACAAATCACCCATGTAATGACTCAAACCTTTTATTATCAAATGGTAGTGCAACAATCCTAGATCCAGCATCAGAAGTAGTTCAAGACTTTATTGTTGATACATGTATGGAGTTTTTAGATAGATATGATGCAGATGCTATTCACTTCGATGACTATTTCTATATTAGTGGTGTCGCAACATCATTATCAGGCAATCAAAAACGTGCTAATGTTAATGCCTTTATTAAAAAACTTTCTGATAAAATGCATGCGATGAACATTGAAGAAGGACGTGCCGTGCAACTTGGAATCTCGCCATCAGGAATTTACCGTAATGGTGGTTATACTGCAAGTCCTACATATGATGCAAATGGAACATTAATTAGTCCAGTTAGTTCAAATACAAGTGGATTTGCTCACTATGATAACTATCTTTATTCTGATACAAAATATTGGATTGATAATGAATGGATAGATTATATTACTCCTCAAACATATTGGGGAATGGAACATAAGGGTGCTAATTTTTATGAATTAAGTAAATGGTGGAGTTGGTGTGTCAAATATAAAAAGACAAACCTATATTTAGGTATGGGAATATACATGGCAGAATCTACTGGTTCAAGTGCTGCTTTTTGGAAACGTAATGAAAATGAAGTTAAAAATCAAATTCTTAATGGTAGTATGTATGAAGAAGTTAATGGATTTTGTTTATATAAATATAGCACTTTATTAAATAAAAATAATACAATTATTCAAAATGGTGTAAATCTAATTACTAATGATTACTGGAATAAACGTGTGCCTGGTGTAGTTATTAAAAGATATGCTGACACAATACCTTCTATAGAAGTTACAAACCTTAGTTTAAATAATACAACTTTATCTTGGACAAAGATAGACAATGTATTTGGTTATGTAGTTTATGAAGTGCCTAAGGGATATACATTAGATCAAAATAATATTGATTATGTAAAAAAATATACGCAAGATACAAGTATACAAGATGTTAATACAACTAAATATGATTACTATGTATCAAGCGTAAACCGTGCCAATGTAATTAGTACACCTACTAAATTTGGTTCTGCACAAGCTACTGATTATGAACAAGTTATTGCATTAATTAATGAATTGCCAGCCAACATCACATATAAAGATTTAAAAGATGTTCAACAAATTAGAGCTCTTTATAATAATTTATCAGATGAAAATAAAGCTAAAGTAATAAACTATGATATCTTAGTTAGTGCGGAGCTAACAATAAAAACATTAAACAATTTAAAAACAAAAGCTGAAAAATTTGTGAAAAATCTTAACACCCATATTAGCGAAAATCGTATTTTGCCTGTTGGTGAAAATATGAAATGGAGTTATGTTGCTTCAAACGATGCCAATAGTTATAATATAACAACGGGTAAAAGACTTAAAAATTACTTATGTAACTATATAATTAAATTAAATTTAGAAGTATCACAAGGTAACATTGTATATAAACATGAAGTATCATTTGATTTAGGATTAGTTAAAAATGGGCAAATTGGGCTAGTTTATCGTAATGACCCTTCTGCGATGTCTAAAGATCATGTTGGTCAATACACAGATACCACAAGTTACATTGGTTGGTCAAATGTAACATTAACAGTAGGTAATAAAGTTTTGTTTATCGCGGTTAACAACTACCATGAACTTACATCAAATAATATACCATCATGCAATTGGACTTCATGTGCTGGTGTTTATACAAACAAATCAAATGCTAATATTACACTTTCAATTGGAGATGCTTTCGAAACCGAAACACCAACTTATGGATATTTAGTTGTTGGTTCTAACAACAAAGTCAAAAAAGTAGATAGTAATTCAGCATCAAGTGTTAAAATAACATTACAACCAAATGAAACGTTAATGATTGTACGTTATTTAGACCGTATTATTAACGATACACCTTTTAGTACAGTCACTGACATTGCGGTGGGAACAGATGCATATATTACACATTATGATAATATAACAGTAAATCCACAAGATGAAGGTGAAGTAGTAGTTGCTTTAATTAATGCATTACCTACAACAATTACTCTAGCTGATGAAGAAGCAGTTAATAAAGTAAAAAATGCATATGATGCCTTATCAACTGATGCTAAAGCATATGTAACTAATCTAGCAACTCTAACTAATGCTATTAACAAAATAAAAGAGCTAAAAAATAAATTACAAACTTTAATGGATGCGGCAATCAAAGATTTAAATGAATATGTAGATTTATCAAAATATTCATCATCTGCCCAAAGTACAATTAAAAATTATTTGAGTAAAGCCGAAAAAGATATTTTAAATGCTACTACAGAAAATGAAATTAATGCGATTGTTGAAATGACTAAAAATAAAATTGATGACGTCAAAACACTTGAACAAGAACTTATTAGTTATCGTGCACGCAAGATTAATGAACTTAATAATTATGTAGATTTATCACAATATGATGCTACAAACAAGGCTAAAATTGAATCATATTTAGAAGCAGCAAAATTGGAAATTGAAAATGCTACTTCAACTATTATGATTGATCAAATAGTATCAAAAACAAAATCAAAAATTAATAGTCTTCAAACAACAGAAGAACAAATAATAGACGCAAGAAATAAAGCCTGTGCAGAAATTGAAAATTATAGATATGATTCTGATTTTAGTTCAAATATTAAAAATAAGCAAAATGAAATTGTGTATGATGCTCTTACTAAAATAAATTCATCAACTTCAATTGAACAAATAAATGAAATTGTAATAGAAGCCAAACGCCTTATTGATGCATTACCAACAAGATCAGAAGAACTAAAGCAAGCAAAAGAAGCCGCAATACAAGAAATTGAAGAATTCGTAAAATTAGAAGAATTAGATTCAACAATTCAAGCATTAGTTACTAAACATATGAATGATGCTAAAACTTCAATTCAAAACGCTGATACAAATAAAGAAATTACAACAGCTGTTGATAAGTATAAACAAGAAGTACAACTCCTTGTTGTAATGGATTATGCGAAAAAAGAAAAAGCTGCGTTAAATAAAACAATTGATTACACAGCATATACAAAAGATATTCAAGATGAAATAAAGGCTTGTCTTAATACAATTGTTGAAAATATAACATATCAAACCACTAAAAATGATATAGATACAAGAGTACAAGCCACAAAAGAACGAATTTCTGAAATAACAAAGTCCAGTGTTGAACTCGTAGAGAAAAAACAAGAAGTCAAAGAATTTCTAGAGTCACTTCTAGATAATGATTTATCAAATAGTAAAAAAACAAAAATAACTAATCTTGTTAATACCAAAAAAGAAGAACTAGCTAAAGCAACTTCACTTGAAGAAATTGAACAAATTAAATCTACAGCTAATTCTGAATATCAAAAGATTCTAAACGAAAAAGAAAACACTTTAAACTGTAACAATAAAACAGCAGTCTTAAAAGTTTTATCTATGATAACTTTAATGGCCACAACAATTATTCTGTTAAAAAAACGTCATTAAAATAAATATGTCTCTAAAACTAGTGACAAGAAAAGGTTTACTAGTACTTTAGAGACTTTTTTATTTTAATTTGCAATAAAAATAAAATTATGGTATACTATAAGTAACAACATTAAGGGGATGAAAGTAATGAGAATTTATATATTACTAAAAAGAATAATCAAAGAGTAATAAAAAATTATTCCTAGGAATAATTATTCTTATGATTAATAATAAAACAGGTAAATATGAAATGAATAAAAAGGGGGAAAATAAAATGAAAAAAGCATTTATAATATCTATGCTATTAGTACTATTCATTACACTTGCTGGATGTAACATAAATAAAATGTTTCAAGATAATACACCAACAGAAAAATATCAAAAACTAGAAGGTGAAGAAGCCTACACAGAAGGTGATGGAACAGTAAATAATCCATATGTAATAGATACAAAAGGAAAACTAATCTATTTATCTAACCAATTAAATGAAGATAAAGGACAAAAAGCATATTACGAATTACAAGCTGATATCGATTTAGAAGGAAT
>UQAI01000073.1 GCA_900538885.1 uncultured Mollicutes bacterium | reverse complement strand
ATGATTGACAAACCGTCAGTGTTCGTGTACACAATCTAGTGTACACGAACATATAAGATAATTTATTTTCTAATATCTAGTTGTGAAAATTTCCTAAATATGGTAAGATGTGTGTTTGAATAATTTTAGAATATTGGTTGAAAGTCCGTTTTTTAATTGATGGTTTTATGTAATTTTGTAGCCATTCTTTTAGCCAATTATTATACATCATATTTAATTCTCCTTGTATAATTATATATGTGCTATTATACTAAAAAACAACTTTTAATCAACTATACTCATTTTTGGTAAATATCATTATCCCATAAAAGTAAAAACCTCTAGTATTGTGAAATGAATACATTTCATTCTACTAGGGATTTTTAATTTAATTTGTTTATTTATCTGTATCAAATACACCACTTGCAATTATCGTTTCTACTCCTTTTATGGCGTCTTCATATGGTAAATACCTGAACATCATAATTTTTGTTATTGTTTCATAATCTTTTTTGTAAATACCAGATTTCACAATATCACTAAGCATTTGTTGAACACTTGCACCATCTTGTGCAGAGTAGCAAAGTGCATGTAGTTTTCTTTCATTTCTAACTTTTTGAATTAATATCTTAAGATTTTCGTCAAGTTTTACCCTTGTAAGTAGACATGATAGATCATAAATATGTCTGGAATTTCTTTCAATACGATTTCCTTTAACATAGTCGCAAATTGCAAACACTTTATCAACTAAAGTTCTATCCAATGTTTGTACTTGAATTTCAAATGGTTGCAATTCGTATTTTCTAATAGCAGTTTCGTTACCCATTTCGTATAAGTAATCATAAATAATTGAGGTAGCAAGTTTCAATTCGCTTGGATACGATTTTGTTATATATGTTGTTTCAACTAATAACAAAGGCTTTACACTAATGGATGAATGTTGAATTGGGTATTCGATTTTATAACAATTATAATCCCGCCTACTCCTTATCTCAGTAAAGTTAGTTAAGTTAAGGCCTAGCTTTTTGCAAACCTCAACAAGTTCATTTTTCATTTGTTTTTTTTGTCCTTGTGTTTGATAATTTTCATCTAATGTCAAATCTATATCTTCAGAAAATCTATCAATCACTCTATAACATTTGGATAGTGATGTACCACCTTTAAATAGCAAATTAGGAACTCTTGCAGCTAGTTCTTTCAACAACAAAGTCACAAAATAATCTTTTTCAACAAAAGCTGGATCAATTTTATAATAATCACTTGCTATTTCTACCAATTCACTAAAAGTTTCTTTATCATTGTAAAGTTTCATATAATACCCCACTTGTTGCGATATTTTTCATTGCTTTTGCAGGAAAAGCATCCGCAAGACTCAATATATCACTTCTTTTAATTTGTTTTTCTTTGATATATTCAAATACAGAATCTTGTATCTTTTTTTCTTCTTGATATTGTCTCATATCAATGTTATTGAATAATTCCATAAGAGTGTAAGCTCCTTCATTTTCGTTTGTAATTGGCACACGTGATTTTCTCAAAATAACTTTACGTCCCCTAATCATTATTTCTCTTATCTTGCGTGATTCGTTATTGGTTATAACCTCAATTACATTTGGTACTTGAAAACTTACCAAAAAATTAAGTTCAATTACAAATTTCCCATATATTCCAAAAGTATCTCCTTTATTTTTGATGTACTTTTTGTTTACGACACTATTAACTGTAGGAACAGAAAGTCCAAATTCTGTTTGTTTTGGCATATAGTAGATACCATTATCATAATGAATAAGCTCACCATTTCTTTCTGCTTCGTTTATCAGTTGATAGATACGTGGTCGAGAATAGTCTTGCATTATTTCAAGTATTTCATTTGTAAATATCGGCTCATTTAATTCAAAATGTGTTTTAAGCCTTTCCATTAACATATTCAGTCTTCCTTCTTTCATAAATTATACAATTTTGAATTTTTTTTATTCATTTTTGTCTTTACATTATTATTGTACTCAGAACAAAGTGTTTTGTCAATAGTTATAACCTATGTTTTAATATTTTTTTAAATCAAAAAACTTTAAAGAACAAAGATATACATCATTTTTGGAAATATTATTATTCCATAAAAGTAAAAACCTCTAGTATTGTGAAATGAATACATTTCATTCTACTAGAGATTTTTAATTTAAATTGTCTATTTATCTGTATCAAATACACCACTTGCAATTATCGTTTCTACTCCTTTTATGGCTTCTTCATAAGTAACAGGCTTTGATAAGAGTTTTTCGGTGCTCTCCTCATAATCTTTTTTGAAAAACTCTGTATCTACCATTTCACGAAGCAATTTAGAAAGATTAATACCATCTTGTGCAGAGTAGCATTTAGTACCTAATTTTCTATCCTCACGCACCTTCGTTATAAGAACTTTTAGATTGCTGTCCAATTTTACCATGGTAAGCAAACGTGATAGATCATAAATGTGCCTTGATTGTCTTTCTGTTTTATTATCCAACATATAATCGCACACAGCAAAAACTTTATCAATCAAAGTCCTCTCTAGTGTTTGTACACGAATATCAAATGGTTCTAGTTCATATTGAGCTATTGCTTCATAATTTCCAATTGCTTTTAGATAATCATATATCATAGATGATGCTTGTTTTACTTCATCTGGAAACGCCTTCACAATAAACACAGTTTCAACAAGAAGTTGTGGATTCAAACCTGACAAACTGTATCTTGCACAATAGTCTATTATATAACAATTATAGTCTCTACGGCTTCTCGTTTCATCTTTATTTAATAAATTCAAACCAAGATTATTACAAATTTCTACAATTGTATATTTTAAATTTCTTCTTTTTCCTTGTGATTGATGTTCCCAATCTAATGTAATATCAATATCTTCAGAAAATCTATCTATAATCTTATAACATTTTGAAAGTGATGTTCCACCTTTAAACAATAAATTAGGAACTTGTTTGGCAAGTTCACGAAGAACAAGTGTTACATAATAATCCTTTTCAATTATTGCTTGAGAGACATTAAAATATCTACTTGCTGCTCTTATAACTATATCGAAGTTTTCTTTATCATTGTGTAATAACATTTAATACCCCACTATACATTAAGTTTTTTGTTGTTTGTGCAGGAAAGACTTTTGCAAGAGATACTAGTTCTTCCTTACTAACTAGGTTTTCTTTCATATACTTTGTAATAGATTCTTTGGTTCTATCATTCATATCGCTAGAATTTCCCATATCAGATAGTAACTGCAAAATTGTATAAGCCGGTGCGTTGGATCTATCAATCTTGCAGCGAGATTTTCTAAGAATTATCGTTCTTCCATCTATCTTTATTTTTCTACATCTCATTGACTCATTATTGCTTACAATTTCTATTGTATTTGGCATTTGAGTTGTAACTGAAAACATATTTTGTAAATTCAAACCACTATACACTCCATACACATTTTCTTTGTAGGCAACATATTTTTTCTTAACAACATCTTCGGCTGTAATTGTTGAAGTACCAATAATGCTGTTTGTTGGAATATAGTAAACACCCGTATCAAATTTTATAATTTCACCTTTTTGTTCAGCTTTATTGATAAGTCTAAATACATAAGCACGCGAATATTCACTGAACATTGCCAATATTTCATTTGTAAATATCGGCTCATTAGTATTAAATTTTGTTTTTAATTGTTCAACTAACATTTTCATCACCTTTATATACATTATTTCCGATTACATTATTAGTATACTCTTTTCAACATTTTTTGTCAATAGTTATAACCTATGTTTTAATATTTTTTTAAACCTAAACTCCCTAAAAAATATAGTATACAAAAAGGTATACATTATTCCCATATAATAGGAACTATGTATACCTTATGTGATTGATAACTAGTTTTATATTTTATTCAAATTCCGGTTCATATTTTTGGATTCTTTCAATATATTTGATTTTTCTTACTTCTAGGCTTTTAACCATTAAAACGGTACAATACGGAGAAATACCAACATACCCATTTATTAGAGGGGTTGGATCATGCATTTCCATGATTAATTTATCATCAACAAACAAAAAGATATGATTGTTTATTGAGCCAAATTGCATTTTGACAAGTTCTCCAGGTTTGTAGTTATATAAGCTAGTACTAGCATAAAAGCCATTGTCACCACATCTTTCAAGTCCAGCTTTACCTTCATACCAACCATTTAAGCCACATACATATGAATCACCTAAATAATCAGTTGTTTCATCCCACTTGCTATGCCATACCGCATTAACATCACGGGTTGCTGGTAACATCGTTTTTAGATATGCAGTTACAAGGATATTTCCTTCAAAAGGTGTATTAGTGTAAATAATACCACCTTGATTTTTTGGTTCTTCGCCAATTAAATAATCACCATCTAAATACCATTTGCCAGCCATTACTTTAAAGTATTCTTCTAACTTTTGATGTTGTTCAGTTAATTTACTAGCAGTAAAGTCAAATAATACTTCTGACTCATCAAAGATTATTTGTTTACCTAAGAGTAATAAGTCATTTGTTTTTTTCATTAGTCCGCAATAACACCAACGATAGGAAGTAGTAAGAATACTAACCAGCCTGGATGCCATAAATTCCATACTAAGCCAAGTACCATAAATGCTATAAAGCATACTACTACGGTTAGACTCATAACTAAGGCTTTTCCTTTTTTGGTAAACATATTTAAAATGATTTCACCTACTGGGATTAGTAAAAATACAGCCCATCCTGGATGCCATAAATTAAAACAAAAACCTAACACGAAGAAAGCAATTATACATACTAAAGGAAGTAAGGCTGAAAGTTTTCTAATTACTTTGCTTTTTGCTCTACCTATATTGATATGAACCCTGTTTCCTCCTGATCTACCAAAATTAATTTCTACGCCATTTTGTTCATAAGTTTCTTTTCCTGCTGTTTCTTCATATGTTTGATTGTTATTTTCTTCACTCATTGTTTTTTCCTCCTATTTAATCTCACAATAATTAATTTCACCACTGAAACTACGGGCCTTTTTTTCTTTGATCTTACCAGTCAAATTGATATCACCACTAAATGTATTTAGTACCGCATAATCGCATTCAATGTATCTTGCTGATGCATCACCACTAGTTGTTGATACTTTACATTCTTTAGCTTTTAATAAACCAAAACTAATATCACCACTAACAGCACTAGTGTTAACAGTATCTGCAGTGATTTGATCAATATTAATGTCACCTGATACACATTGCATTGTAAAGGTGTCACCACTAGCTTTATCAACACTAATATCACCACTAACATTACTTAAAGAAAGTCGTTTTACTTCAAGTTCACCATCTAGTTCAATATCACCTGACACGCTCGCAAGTACAAGTTTATCGAAAGCAATATTATTACCAACTAATATTTCAATGTCGCTATCCATATAGCTCATTTTGCCGGGATGATTAATGACAATTGAAATATTGTTTTCTGATTGATTGATCTTAGTGTATGGTTGTAACTCTTCATCAATATTGATAACTATTTTATCACCATCATTTCTTTTAACAATGATGTCTTCTGTCACGCATCCCCTAACCTCTAAATTATATATCTTCCTATCAGTTTTAGTTTCAGTTTTTTCATGAACTTTGGTTGTTCTTGATACAATTTCTTCAGGACTACCTAGCATTTCAATAGTTTCATCTAAGTTCATTCCTGCTTCTTTTGCAAGTTCAAATCTTCTTTCACATTTTCTTAAAACCGCATCACTATCTTCAACATTATTTTCTTGTAATAAAACTTCTAATTTTTTTAAGTATTCTTCTTTAGTCATATTATTCCTCCTTAAGCATTTCTTCTGCTTCATCAAATGTAATCTCTTTATTTTTCAACATTTTATAAACCTCTTCTTTACTAGGTTTTTCTAACACAACTGTGTTTACTTTGTCAAATCCAAGAGCATTAATTAATTCATCAATATTCTTTTTAACTGTTGGATAAGAGATATTTAAGTCTTTTTCGATTAATTTAATATTACCCGCGTTCTTAATAAAGATTAACGCAAAATTAAGTTGAGCAGGTGTTAAGTAATCAAACTTAGAAGGCACAAATTTTCCCCTAATTGTTGTTTCACAATTTTTACAAGTAAGTTCTGTTACTTGAAGTCTTTCCCCACAACAAGGACATTTACCAATAATATTATTTTCTTGTGTCATTATCATCACCTCACTAATATCATACTACAATAAATTAATTTTGTCAACAAAAATGTTAATTTTATT
>UQAI01000072.1 GCA_900538885.1 uncultured Mollicutes bacterium | reverse complement strand
TAATAAATAATTAGTAAATATTCTTTTATTTTTCATTGGTTTTACCTCACAAAAATTTAAATATTATTAAATAATATATCATTAATCTATAAAAAATTCAAATTAATTGATATAAATAAGAAAAAATATACTAAAACATAGAATTTTATTCGCTTTTATTTTGACAGTTGAAACATTTTGTGCTATAATAAGATGTTAATTATAATGGAGTATTATTACAAAAAAGACGTCAATGAAAGATGGTGATAGTATGATGTCTATGGAAAAATTTGTGAATTATTTAAAACAGTATGGATTTGTCTACCAAGGTAGTGAAATTTATGGTGGCTTATCAAATTCATGGGATTTTGGTCCACTTGGAGTTGAATTAAAGAATAACATCAAGAAAGCTTGGTGGAAAGCCTTTGTCCAATCTTCACCTAATAATGTTGGACTTGATGCCGCAATTCTTATGAATCCTGAAACTTGGGTTGCGAGTGGCCATGTTGGTGGCTTTAGTGATCCACTTGTAGACTGTAAAAATTGTGGAACTAGACACCGTGCTGATAAATTAATTGAAGATGCCACAAATGGTGATGTTACTGGTGATGGATGGGATAATGATAAATTATACAATTATTTAGTTGAACATAAAATTCCATGTCCTAATTGTGGAAGCACTAATTTTACAACTATTCGTAAATTTAATTTAATGTTTCAAACTCACATTGGTGTAGTTGATGACAGTAAGAGTTTAGTTTACCTAAGACCAGAAACAGCTCAAGGCATATTTGTTAATTTTAAAAATGTACAAAGAACCTCACGTAAAAAAGTACCATTTGGAATTGGTCAAATAGGTAAAAGTTTTAGAAATGAAATTACTCCGGGAAACTTTATTTTCCGTATTCGTGAATTTGAACAAATGGAACTTGAATTTTTCTGTAAACCTGGAACAGATTTAGAATGGTTTAATTATTGGCGTACTTTCTGTTTGGATTTTTTAACTAATTTAGGACTTCGTAAAGAGCTAATTCGAACTAGAGATCACGACAAAGAAGAATTATGCTTTTATTCTAAAGCAACTACGGATATTGAATTTAAATATTTCTTTGGTTGGGGTGAATTATGGGGTATAGCTGATAGAACTGATTACGACTTACGTGTTCATCAAGAACATTCAGGAGAAAATCTTGAATACTTAGACCCAGAAACTAATCAAAAATATTTACCATATGTTATCGAACCAAGCCTAGGTGTTGAAAGATTACTTTTAGCTGTCCTTACAAGCGCCTATGAAGAACAACAATTAGAAGATGGTGATACGCGTGATGTTTTACATTTAGACCCAAGACTTGCACCAGTGAAGGTTGCGGTTTTACCACTTGTTAATAAACTAAACGATAAAGCAACTGAACTTTATCAAATGCTTTCTCAAGAATTTGTTTGCGAATATGATACAAGCGGTAAGATCGGTAAAAGATATCGTCGTCAAGATGCAATTGGTACACCTTATTGTGTAACTGTGGATTTTGATACTTTAGAAGATAATATGGTAACTGTTCGTAATCGTGATACAATGGAACAAGAACGTATCGCAATTAATGATTTAGTAAATTATTTTAATACACATCTTAAATAACTATTTATAAGGAGGAATGGGATGATATCTAGTGCAACTACTAGGAAGGTAATTGAAGCTACTGATATAGTTGAAGTAGTTGGCGAATATGTAAGCCTTAAGAAAAAAGGAACTAGTTATTTTGGCTTATGTCCCTTTCATGATGACAAAAATCCATCAATGTCGGTTAGTGGTGAGAAAAAGATCTTTAATTGTTTTAGCTGTAATACCAAAGGTAATGTAATTTATTTTGTATCCAAATACGAAAATATTTCAATGGAACAAGCAACAATTAAACTTGCGAAAAGAGCAGGAATCAAAATAGAAGATGCCATAAGTACTCAAAATGAAAAAACCACACGGTTACTACGAGTGATGGAAGAAGCATATAATTTTTATCGCTTTTATTTATATAATAGTGATGAAGGTAAAGTGGCTCTTGCTTATTTAAAAGCTAGAGGCATAGATGATGAAATAATTAAAAAACATAAAATAGGACTGGCTCCCAAAAATCTAGATTATTTGCATCAGGCCTTAAATCGTAAACAAATTACAACCCTTGATCAAATCGAATTAGGACTTGTGAAAGATGTAAATGGCAAAGTTCATGATATTTTTAGAAATCGTATTATGTTTTCAATAACTAATGCCTCAGGTCAAATTGTCGGTTTTAGTGGTCGTATTTATGAAAAAAGTGATCAGGCGAAGTACATTAATTCTACTGAAAATGCTTTATTTCATAAAGGCGAAATTTTATATAACTATGATCAAGCAGCTCGTGAGGCTAGAAAAAAGAATCAAATATTTCTATTTGAGGGCTTCATGGATGTAATTGCCTGTGAAAAAGCAGGATTAAATAATGCGGTCGCGTCAATGGGCACGGCCATGACAAGTGAACATGTAAAAATGTTAACACAAATAACAAAAAATATTGTATTGTTTTTCGATGGTGATGAGGCTGGTATTAAAGCGATGAAACGTTCTGCCCAAATGCTTGCAAGGAATCGTATTATTCCAAATGCAGTATTATTACCAGATGATTTAGACCCTGATGAATATATTGCGAAATATGGCACCGATAAATTCAATGGGTATGTCCTAGGTAATATGAAAAATGTTTACCTTATTTTATATGAACTTGCATATAAGAACGTTTATTTGGAAGATTTTATGAGCGTTGAAACTTTTAAAAAGCAAGTATTTGATTTTATAAAACTTGCAAATAGTGATGTTATAACGTCATATTTTATAAATAGACTTTCAGAAGACTTAAAAATAGATGTTGACTTAATTAAATCAGATTTAAATGCATATAAACCATATAACGATACTTATGATTATAATCAAGTTTATATGAATGAACCGGTAAAAAAAGTAGAAACTATAAATGTGCAAAAAAAGAAAAATGTAAAAGTAACCTCTAGTGTTATTATGGCATATCAAACCGTTATTAAGCAAGCGGTCTTTTCCAAAGAGGCTCTTAGTATATTCTTTGAGGCTTTAACAACAACAGATGGTTTGCGTTTTCCTGGCAGTGAACTTGCGGGTGAATTTGATTTGTTGTACGTTTTAAGTAACTATTATAATGAAAATCCTACAAAAGAGGGAATAGGAATTGACTTACTTTATGAAATGTTAAATGATAAACCTAGTTCTCTAAAACTAGCTAAAAAGATAATGGATAATAAATTCATTTTAGCAGATAGCGAACAAATGCTAAATGATAGTATTATGGCTATCAACAAATACTTTAAGAAACAAGATAATATTGCTTCATATAATGCGACAATACTATCTAAAAATGAAGAAGAACGAAAGAAAAACATGCATGAATTTATAGAAATAAGCAAATCCCAGAAGAAAATAATAAAGGAGGATATGTAATGTTAGACGAATTACTATATAAAGATCAGCTAGAAGCAATGAAAGAGTATGCAAAAAAGAAACAATATATTCCGCTTTCCAAAATTAATGAGATTCTTGATAACCCGTCTGAAGAATTAATGGATGATGTGGTTGAATATCTTGAAAGTTGTGATATTGAAGTAACTAGAGACAGTGAAGAAGTGCCTGATGATGAGGCTCTACTTACTGAAGAAGCGGATGATGACTTTGAGGCTTTTATTGATGATGTTGAAAATGATGAAGAACTAGAAGAACTAACATCTGCTGTTGAAAGTGAAATTAAAGTTTCTGATTTTGAGGACTTTGTTCCGACTTCACATCAAGCTGATGATCCTGTTAAAATGTATTTACGCGATATTGGTCAAATTGAATTACTTACCATAACTCAAGAATCTGAGTATGCTAGAACAGTTCAAGAAGGTATTATGTGTAAGGAAAAGATTGAGGCTTATCGTAAACAAGGTAAAGAAATATCACCTAAAGAGCTTGAAGAATTAAATGAAAAAATTCGCATGGGGGATGAAGCTCGTGATATTTTAATTGAATCAAACTTAAGGCTAGTCGTTTCGATTGCTAAAAAGTATTTTGGTCGTGGTCTTCCATTTCTTGATTTAATTCAGGAAGGAAATATGGGCTTAATTAAAGCAGTTTATAAGTTTGACCCAACTAAAGGATTTAAATTTTCAACTTATGCAACATGGTGGATTAGACAATCAATTACTAGAGCGATTGCTGACCAAGGTCGTACAATCCGTATCCCTGTTCATATGGTGGAAACAATTAATAAATTAGGACGTACTACTAGAAGATTAACGCAAGAGAAACGTCGTGAACCAACACCTGAAGAAATCGCCGCAGAAATGAAGATTTCCGTTGAAAAGGTACAACAAATTCAACGTATTGCTCAAGAGCCAATTTCTTTTGACTCAACTGTAGGTGAAGAAGACGATTCTAGCCTAGGTGATTTTATCGCTGATACTGAAGGTCAAAATCCACTTGAATATACTCAATACCAAATATACCGTGAGGAAATCGATGCAGTTTTACAAACTTTAACTCCACGTGAAGAAAAGGTAATTAGACTTCGCTATGGTTTAGACGATAATCATCCACGTACACTTGAAGAAGTAGGCCGTGAGTTTGGCGTAACAAGAGAAAGAATTCGTCAAATTGAAGCCAAAGCCATAAGAAGACTTCGCCATCCTTCACGCTTAAAGAGACTAGAACGTCATCGTACTAAGTAATGCTATCGAAACGCTTAGCAAGAGTATTAGATTTTATTGGTGAAAATGATTTAGTTGCCGATGTTGGTACTGACCATGGATATCTTTTAGAATCTTGTTTGAATGACAAACATGTTAAGTTTGTTCAAGGTATTGAAAATAAAAAAGGTCCTTTTGATAGGGCCTTCTCTAATTTAAGTAAGTATATTGAAGATGGAACAGCGGTTTTATCATTAAGTGATGGTTTAACTGAACTTGATCCTTCCATTAATACGGTAGTAATTGCTGGTATGGGGGGAGAACTAATAGCAAAAATATTAGAAAATGACATTGAAAAAGCTAAAAGACTGGATAAATTAATTTTGGAAGCTAATTCGCGAGTATTTGAACTAAGACAGTTTTTATCAAAAAATCATTTTGAAATTATTGAAGAAGCAATTGTATATGACCATTCTAAATATTATGAAATTATACAAGCAAAATATAATGAAAATTCTCTTGAGTTATCCACAAAATCATGCTTTTTTGGTCCGAAACTAATGAAACATCAAAGTGCTGATTTTAAGGATAAATGGAATAAAAAATTAGCGGAAATTAATGAAATTCTTAAAGAATGTCCATATCTAAAAACTTTAAATGATGTAAAAATAATTATTGAGGAGGTATTAGATGACAAAAGTATCTAATATAACTAACTATTTACTAGAAAAATATCCTATAAATCTTGCTTCTAACTTTGATCTTGGCAAGGTTGGACTACAATTTGGTAGTATGGACCACGAAGTGAAAAAAGCAATGATTGCGTTAGATGGTTCCACTCCAGTTGTAGAAGATGCCATAGCTCAAGGCGTTGACCTATTAATCACGCATCACCCCTTTATGTTTAATAGTCTTTCAAATTTAAATTACGATAATCCTTTAACCAAACGCATATGCCTTGTTATTAAAAACGAACTAAATGTATTTGCGATGCACACCAATTTTGATGTTGCGGTCGAAGGAATGAATGAAATTTTAGCCGATATTTTAGGCCTTGAAAATATTAAAAGCGATCAAAGTGAAATTGATAATAATGCCTTTTTAAGATATGGTACGGTTGTGCCAATGCCGTTAAGTGAATTTGCGAATGTAGTGAAAACTAAATTTGGAGAATCTCATATTAGGATTGTAGGAGATGACAACAAGATTATTAAAAAAGTTGGCATCATCGGCGGAGGAGGTAGTTTTGATTTATATAAGGCTGCACTTCATGGTTGTGATGTCTTTATTACGGGTGAAATTAGACACAATCATGCTTTAGATGCACTTGATTTGAAAATTGCTTTAATAGAAGTAAGTCATAGTGTTGAACGTTTATTTAGGGAAAAAGTAAGAAAGATGCTAATTGAAAAATTCCCTGATGTAACATTCGTTTATTCTGAAAAAGATGTCGATCCATTTCATTAAAATAGAAAAAGTAGATAGAAGTGATTACTCCTATCTACCTTTTTTTGTTAATGGTTCTATATAATTCGTTGGGGTTTTTAAAAATCCTATAGAATTTATTGGGGTG
>UQAI01000071.1 GCA_900538885.1 uncultured Mollicutes bacterium | reverse complement strand
TACGATGATTGACAAACCGTCAGTGTTCGTGTACACAATCTAGTGTACACGAACATATATTGATAATAAAATCAACAAAACCTCTTGCTTTATTTAAGAAAAAGTGCTATAATATTGTCACTATGGGCCTGTACTGGTTTCGACGGGCTATGTGAAGTGATGTAAGCATACCGTGGGTAGGCACGTTAAAACCTGAGGTTTATTAAATTAAACGCAAACACAAATTATGCTTTCGCTTGCTAGCATAAGCAAGTAATCAATTAATTTTGATTTATCTCTTATAATGCTTGCCTACGTGTGTTATAAGGGAAAGAGAGTAGGCTGTGATGATTATACTCACTCGGTATATGAATCAAGATTAATGAGTTAGTGTATACTTGGTTTTGTTTTTCTTCCAATTATGCATAAAAGCTAAATAGAAAAACTAAGTATGTAGAAAACAAAATGGAACGTTTCTCGGACAGGGTTTCGACTACCCTCAGGTCCACCAATTGATACCACAAGCGACTTGCACACTTTGAAATAAGTGATGGATGTTAGACTTTAGTTATAAAATTTTAATAAGTGTGAAGAAAGTAGATATAGATATCTGCTTTTTTCTTTTCTAAAACTTGTGTTTGATAATCCGGTAGAAAGATTTGAACTTTTAGAAATCTTAAATTGAAACATTGTCTTCACTCGCACAATTTATCCAAAAATATAAAGTTAAATAATTGATTTATCTCCATAGTTTTATATATAAAAAATGACTAATGTAAAGGAGGTAAATAAACATGGTCTAAAAAATAAGTCAAATAATAGACTTATAGAAAAAAAGACAAAAAGCAATATATAAAAAAATCTATATATTCAGTATATGTACTTTTAGTCAAAAATCATTTACTCTTATATTTTGGCGATAAAGAGAAGTGAAAAAGTCTGATGTTCAAAATTTTGTATTTAAGAAACTTGAAGAAGGACTTACTCGAAAAAACGATTAAAGATATTTTAATTGTTTTAAAAATGATACTTAAGTATGGTATTAAACAGAAGTATTTAAATATTGTAAAATTGATATTGAGTTTTCAATACAAAAAGAAAATGAAATGTTTGAAGTGTTAAATCGTTCAAATCAAAGAAAAATAACTTCACATTTAAAAATTTAGGTATCTACATATGTTTGTGCACAAGACTTAGGATAGGGGGCTATGTCTTTTAACCAGGGAATGATATTGATGTAGATAATGGGGTAATTTCTATAAGGAAAACTATTCAAAGAATTTATATTGTTGATGATGGAGTAAGAAGAACTGAACTTATAATAGACGCACCTAAAACTAAAAACTCTTTACAAGATATTCCGATGACTTCAGATCTATTAAGAGTATTAAAACCATTAAAAAGGGCAGTTAATAATGAATTTTATGGTTTAACTAATGATGAAAAACATACAAAACCTAGAACATACCGAAACTATTATAAAAGTTTGATGAAGAAATTAGATATACAAGATTTAAAATTTCATGGATTACATCATAGCTTTGCAACTCAATGCATAGAAGAAAAGTGTGATTATAAAACAGTCAGTGTTATTATTGGACATTCAAACATAAGCACAACACTAAATCTATATGTGCATCCTAATTTAGAACAAAAGAAAAAAATGTATTAATTAAATGGGGCGTTCCCTAAAACAATTAATAAAAAGTGTTATAATTTAAAAATATTTTCAAAATTGTAACACTTTTTTGAATTTTATGACAGAACCATTATGCTAATTAAAAGAAATCAATATCTTGAAAATATAAGAAGATTTAATGAATCTAATTTAATTAAAGTGCTAACTGGTGTCAGAAGATGTGGAAAAAATGTTTTGTCCAAGTAGCATATTTACTACAAAGTGATGATGTAATTGAAAGAGAATTTGGTGCATTCGATTCTGTTCGTGATTCATCTCCTAAATATGTGTTTAGTTTAGACGAATATGATATGTCTAAGGGCGGAATTACGCATTTTAATATTGAGGAGTGGCTTTTAAATAAGGTTAATATCATTCTATCTTAACTATCTCAAATTTTTAATTTGTAGTCCACAACTAAAACTTTTTAAAAACAGAATAAAGACAATAGCACCTTACATCAAGAGAAGTTTTTACTATATGTCTTTTAACTAGGGAATCTATCTTAAAAAATTTAAATGAGTTGACAAAATAAAGAATTGTGCTATTATTGAAGATATGAAGGTGATAGAGTGAGTGATAAACTTATAATATATTTTTCAATTACAGGCAAAACAAAACATGCAGCATTAAGATTGAAAGAAATACTTCAAGCAGATATTTTGGAAATAAAACCCCAAACACCTTATACTAGTGATGATCTAGATCGCTATAACAAAGAAAGTAGAACTATTTTAGAAAATAATAATTCCAAAATAAGATCAAAGATTTGTGAACTAACAATAAATGTTAATAATTATACAGACATATATATCGGATACCCTATATGGTGGGATTACGCTCCCAAAGTTATTAATACGTTTATTGAGAGTGTAAACTTAATAGGAAAGAAAATACATTTATTTTGTACTTCTGAAAGTACAGCTATAAAGGTAAGTAAAGGCAAATTAGCACACACATATCCAATGTTATCTTTTGTTAATGCGAAAAGAATTACCGAATATGATACAACTAGAGATATAGAAAGATGGGTAAACACAGATAAATCTAACTAACAAAAAAGGAGCCAAAAATATGCAACGATGTAAATGGTGTAATTTAAAAAATCCAAAATACATAGAATATCATGATAATGAATGGTGTGTATTAAATTTTAATGAACAGTATTTATTTGAAATGCTTATCCTTGAATCATTTCAAGCCGGCCTTTCATGGGAATGTATCTTAAATAAAAGAGAAGCGTTTAGAAAAGCCTATGATAACTTTGATGTTGATAAAGTTGCATTATATGATGACCAAAAAATAAATGAACTATTACAAAATACTAGTATTATAAGAAATAGTAGAAAGATTAAGGCTAGTATAAACAATGCTATGGTATTCAAAAAGATACAACAAGAATTTGGTTCATTTGGTAATTATTTAAAAAGTTTTACAAAAGATAAGGTTATTTATGAAAATGATAAAACAAGTTCAATATTATCTGATACCATTTCAGAAGACTTAATTAAAAGAAAAATGAAATTTGTAGGTACTACAATAATTTATTCCTATCTTCAAGCAATTGGAGTAATATATTCTCATGACAAAAATTGCTTTATGTATAAAGAATCACAAACAAAATAACCTATGTAGCAATATTTATATATGAGGTGATTAACATGACACTAAAAGAACTAGAATTAGGTAAATCAGCAATAATAACAAGTGTAGGCGGAGAAGGTTCATTAAGACAACACTTTCTTGATATGGGGGTAATTCCTGGTGCACAAGTAACGCTAGTAAAATATGCTCCAATGGGAGACCCAATGGAACTCTTAATCCATGGATATACTTTAACTCTTAGATTAGATGATGCGAAAAAAATAGAAATTGTTGAATGTAAGAATGATGCGAAATCAAAAACAGTAGTAAATGAAAAAGAAGAACAAGAAAAAATAGTGCTTCACCCTGGCCTTGGTGAAGGGGGAATTTACCACAATAAAAATAATGAAAATCCTTTACCTAAAGGAACAATTATTACATTTGCACTTGCAGGAAATCAAAATAGTGGTAAAACAACTCTATTTAATCAATTAACTGGTTCTAACCAACATGTTGGTAATTTTCCTGGGGTTACAGTTGATAGAAAAAGTGGAGCAATAAAAGGTAATCCAGATACCTTGGTTACAGATTTACCAGGCATATACAGTCTATCTCCATATACAGCTGAAGAAATTGTATCAAGAGAATTCATTTTAAATGAAAAACCTAAAGGTATTATAAATATAGTTGATGCTACAAACATTGAAAGAAATCTTTATTTAACACTTCAATTAATGGAACTAAATATTCCAATGGTTATAGCTTTAAATATGATGGATGAAGTAAGAGGAAATAGTGGAACGATATATATCAACAAAATGGAAGAAATGCTAGGAGTTCCAGTTGTGCCAATTTCCGCTTCTAAAAATGAAGGTGTAAAAGAATTAATCGAACATGCTATTCACGTTGCAAAGTATCAAGAAGCCCCAGCCCGTAATGATTTTTGTGGTGAAAATCAAAATGGTGGAGCTGTCCATCGATCAATCCATGCAATTATGCATTTAATTGAAGATCATGCAATTGAGGCAGGAATCCCCGTAAGGTTTGCTGCAACAAAGTTAATTGAAAATGATAAATTAGTGTTAGATGCCTTAAAACTAACTCAAAACGAAAAAGAAATGATTGAACACATTATTGTACAAATGGAAGAAGAAAGATCACTAGATCGTTCAGCTTCAATTGCGGATATGCGTTTTTCTTTTATTAAATCTTTATGTGATAAAACAGTTGTAAAACCTAAAGAAAGTAAAGAACACATTAGAAGTAGAAAAATAGATAAAATATTAACTGGTAAATTTACTGCTATTCCTGCTTTTATTCTTATAATGGCATTAATTTTTTACCTAACATTTGGTTTAATTGGATCAGGTCTTCAAGAATTATTAGAAATGGGAATAGACGCCTTAACTAATGTAGTAGATAACGCTTTATCATCAGCCAATGCCAATGAGGTAGTTCATTCACTCATTGTTGATGGAATCTTTAAGGGTGTAGGTAGCGTTTTAAGTTTCTTACCAATAATTGTTGTTTTATTTTTCTTCTTATCAATTTTAGAAGACTCTGGTTATATGGCACGTGTAGCTTTTGTAATGGATAAACTACTTAGAAAGATAGGATTATCAGGTAGAAGCATTGTTCCTATGTTAATTGGTTTTGGTTGTACTGTTCCAGGAGTTATGGCAAGTAGAACCTTACCTTCAGAAAGAGATAGAAAAATGACAATATTTCTTACTCCTTTCATGAGTTGTACAGCAAAAATTCCTATTTATGGATTCTTTATTAGTGCTTTCTTTAAACCACAATATAGTTGGATTATTATGATATCTTTATACCTAATAGGAATTGTTATGGCAATTCTTGTTGCTTTAATTGGTAAAAATACAATCTTTAAAGGTGAGGCAGTACCATTTGTAATGGAATTACCTAACTATAGAGTTCCAGGACTTAAAAATGTTTCTCAATTATTATGGGATAAGGCTAAAGATTTTTTAAAAAGAGCCTTCACAGTAATTTTTATTGCTTCAATGGTAATATGGTTCTTACAATCATTTGATTTTACCTTCCATTATTTAGGAGGAGCAACAGCCGATAAAAGCAGTAGTATGCTTGCTCAAATAGCAAGTTTCTTAGTACCAATCTTTAAACTTCAAGGTTTTGGCGATTGGCGTATCGTAACTAGTCTTATTGCTGGTTTCATGGCTAAAGAAAGTGTTGTTTCAACCCTTACCTTATTACTTGGCACAACTAAAATCACAACTCTTATTAGTCCTCTTTCAGCATTCTCTCTCCTTGTATTTTGCTTATTGTATACACCATGCGTTGCAGCAATCGCATCAATAAGAAGAGAACTAGGTCATAAATGGGCTATAATAGTTGTACTATTTCAATGTCTAATTGCTTGGCTTTGCTCTTTACTAGTAGTAGGAATAGGATTATTGATAGGACTTAGCTTATGATTCTTACTTTAAACTTTATTGATATTTCTTTAATTGTGGTAATAGCTATAATAACAATTCTAATTATTATTTATTTAGTCAAACATGACGGCAAAAGTTGTGGATCATGTAATGGATGTTGTGAAGAATGTAAGAAAAATAAACAAAAGAAATAAACTCACCTTTTATAACCACTATAAAAATTTATGCATTAGAACAAAGTTAGTATTATAACTCTAACTTTGTTCTTTATTTTTTATATTTGTTAAAAAAAGGTTGATAAAAGAAAAAAACAATAACTGATGAATATAAAGATGCGAAAATAAATATAGATAAAGTGCTTTCTTATTATACAAGTACCACTCTTCCAAGAACTATTACTTATAATGTTACATCTACAATCGATGATGCTAAAACAGATGTAGCTATAAAATATACTAACACATACAAAAGAGGAAACATCACCAAAGTAGAAGAAGAAGGAAATAGATTTATAAGCAATCCTAAAAATACCTCATCATTAGATACAGCGTCAATTCCTAAAACCACAACATTATATGAGTACGATGATATTAATAGATTAAAAAAAGAAACAAGACCAGATGGAAAAGTATATACCTACATATATGGTCAATCAGGAATGATTGAACAAGTAAAAAAACATTAAATCATAAAGTAGGTAAATTGACAAGAGT
>UQAI01000070.1 GCA_900538885.1 uncultured Mollicutes bacterium | reverse complement strand
ATAAAGGACAAAAAGCATATTACGAATTACAAGCTGATATCGATTTAGAAGGAATAAACTGGAATCCAATAAAAAGATTTGAAGGCCATTTTAATGGTAATGGTTATGAAATAAGTAATTTTGTTATTAAGAATAAATATCAAGACCGTAAATACTATACAGGTTTAATCGGCCTATTTCAAACTAATTATGGTACTATTGAAAAATTAGGCGTAACAAATTTTGATATCGATATGACGTGGAAATTAAAAGCAATACACATAAATGCTGGAGGAATAACCGCAACTAATCATGGTAATATCATAAATTGCTATGCAATTGGTACTATAACTATAAAACTTACAAATGAAGTTGGCGACAAAAATGCCACAAATTCAGATACTCATGTTGGTGGAATAGCCGGAAAAAATGGTGGTGCATCATGGGAAGTTGGCAATATTACAAATTGCTTTGCTGTAGTTAAATGTGAGGATGTATCTGCACCGGAAGCATTTACTTATGGCATATCTAATTTAGGAAATATTGATAATAGTGTTGCACCTAACCAATATTACTATATAAATCATTACGATCCAAGTAGTGATGTTATCACTCCATCTCGTATTAGTGTCGAAATAGAAGAATTAAGTAATAAAGAATTTTATTTGACTAAATTAAATTGGGATGAAAATATTTGGGATTTAAATGATATAGAATTTGTGGATGATGCATATTCAAGCAATCATTATCCAAAATTAAAAAGAAGTTAATATTAATAAGAGAGATGCAAAAAAACATCTCTCTTTACTAATTTTGATGGGTGTATTTAATTTAAGGATTATTTAATAATACTTAAAATGTAAAAGGTATTTGCTGGTATTTCTAAAGAAGAAGATACATAAATTTCTTCATTACAGTTTTCACAACAAAGGTTAGTATGCATGAAATTATCAGGAAGTTGTGAAACGATATCATTATCAGTATTATTAATAATAAATAATAGATTATCTTTTTCAAATACTAAATGATTATTATCTGTTAGATACCATTTAATTTCTTGCTCAAAAAATTGTGAATTTGTATCTCTTAAAGTCTTAAGAAAATGGGTAAAAGGGTTTACATCATTTTGTTGGTTTTGCAATATGCTATTAGGGTTAACCCACAGAAGTAAAGTAACTAATAAACTTAAATCAGATTCGTCATCTTTAATTAAATTAAATAATTGTTGATTAATAGAAGGGTCTTGAATGCTATAGAAGTAAATATCATCATTTAATTCCCATAAATCAATTTTCCCTTCTTTAAAAAAAGTAAGTGTATTTTTTATTTCATTGATTTGGTTTTCAGCCATATGTTTTCCTCCTTCACAACAAGTATATCATATTTAACTGTCTAAGTGTGTCACATTTTGTCGAATACTCTAAAAAAATAAAAAATAATTATATTACTTGAGAAAAAAAGTCAAATATAGTATTATATTTCGTTGTAAAGGTTGGTGGTAACATGGATTTAAAATGTAAAGATGGTTGGATTGAAGTTATTTGTGGCAGTATGTTTGCCGGTAAGACTGAAGAATTAATAAGAAGAGTGAATAGAATTCATTATGCGAAAAAATCAATAATTGTATTTAAACCAAAAATTGATAATCGTTATGATGAAAAAGCAGTTGTTTCACATTCTAATAAACGAATTGATTCAATTCCTGTTTCTTCATCTAGTGAAGTATTAGATTATATTAATGAATTACCTTATGCAGTTGCTTTTGATGAAGCTCAATTTTTTGATCGTGGTTTAATTAACATTATTGAAAGATTAGCAAATAGTGGAGTTAGAGTAATAGTAGCTGGACTTGATATGGACTTTAGAGGTGAACCATTTGGCATTATGCCAGAAATACTAGCACGAGCAGAGTATGTTACCAAATTGCAAGCAATTTGCCAGGTATGTGGAGCACCAGCAACAAGAACTCAAAGAATAATTGATGGTCATCCTGCAGACTATGATGATCCAATTATATTAGTTAGTGCTTCTGAAAAATATGAGGCAAGATGCCGTCATTGTCATCAAGTACCACATAGAATGTATGAAAACAAATGACGAAAAATATATGCTCGCCGCATTAAATGAGGCTAAAAAAGCATATGCTTTAGGTGAAGTGCCAGTAGGAGCAGTTATAGTAAAAGATGATAAAGTTATCGCAAGAGCACATAATGAAAGACAAAGTAAAAAAGCAGTAATTGGTCATGCGGAGGTTATCGCAATCCAAAAGGCATCCAAAAAACTAGGAGCTTGGATATTAAATGATTGTACAATGTATGTGACCCTTGAACCATGCTTAATGTGCGCTGGAGCGATTATTCAAGCTAGAATGAAAAGAGTATGCTTTGGAGCGAGTGAACCAAAGTTTGGAGCTTTAGGCAGTTTAACTGATGTTTCTGCTATCCCCAATCTTAATCACCATCTAGAAGTTACACCCAACATTTTAGGTAAAGAAAGTAGCACATTAATAAAAAAGTTTTTCCAAGAACTAAGAAAAAAAGATAGTTCCTTGGTTGACAAAAATAAAGAATAAGTATATAATACTACTGAAGATTCCATTTTAAATACCTTCATCCAAGGTTCCAGCGTGAACCAGGTCAGGCCTTGATCGGAGCAGCCTTAAGCTTCTGTAACTTGTGGGTGGGGGGATTTAAGATGGAATCTTTTCTTATTCATTTTAACAAAACAACAATTAAAGGTTTCTATCTATTATAAATGAAAAAAATATGATATAATACTATTGAAAAAGTAGAAAGAGGTGACAACATTGACATTTGAAAAATCATGTGGTGCAGTTGTAATAAGAAAAAAAGATAATAAAATAGATACGTTATTAATTCAAATGTTAGGTGGACATTGGTCTTTTCCTAAAGGTCATGTTGAAAATAATGAAACAGAAATTGAAACCGCCCTTCGAGAAATAAAGGAAGAAACAAATTTAGATGTGGTTATTGATACTAGGTTTAGAGAAATTACTACATATAGTCCTAAACCAGAAGTATTAAAAGATGTAATATATTTTATCGCAATCTCTAAAAGTGATGATTATACTATTCAAGAAACTGAATTAAAAGCAGCTAAATGGGTTGATATTTATGAAGCTGTTTCATATGTCACATATGAAGATGATAAAAAAATACTTAAAAAAGCAATAAAGTATATTGAAAACAACAATATATAGGTAGGATAATTATGAAAATATATTTAAATAAAAATGAAGAAGATCGAATCATCAAAGGACATCCTTGGATTTTTTCAAATGAAGTTTGGAAATTTGAAGGTAACATTGTATCAGGTGAAGTATGTGAAGTATACACATATAACAATACTTTTATTGGTCTTGGTTTTCTAAATACTAATAGTAAGATTATAGTTAGAATGCTTACTACTATCAAAGAAGAAATTAATGAAGAATTTTTTTATAATAGAATTTTAAAAGCATGGCAAATGCGTCAAAATCTTCAACTTGAAAATAATTGTCGTGTTGTATATAGTGAAGCAGACTATATGCCTGGTTTAATCATAGATAAGTATGCGGAAACATTAGTTATTCAAATATTATCACTTGGAATGGATAAACATAAAGATTGGATTATAAATAGTTTGGTTAAAATTTTCAATCCTAAATGCATTTATGAACGTAGTGATGTATCAGTTAGACACAAAGAAGGATTAGAAGAATTTAGAGGTGTTCTATATGGAGAATTTAACCCTAAAGTTTTAATTGAAGAAAATGGAATTAAGATTTTAGTTGATATTGAAAATGGCCAAAAAACAGGCTATTTTTTAGATCAAAAAATGAATAGAAAGTCACTTGAACAATATGTGAAAAATAAAACAGTTTTAGATTGCTTTTCTCATACGGGAGGTTTTGCATTGCATGCTGCTGCATATCAAGCTAAAGAAATTGTTGCGGTAGATATTAGTGAAAAAGCATGTGGTGATATTACCTATAATGCTAAGCTTAATAACTTCGATAATATAAAGGTTGTTTGTAGTGATGTTTTTGATTATCTAAGAAATAATGAAAATAATCAAAAGTTTGATGTGATAGTATTAGATCCTCCCGCATTTACTAAAAGTAAAGATACAATAAAAAAAGCCTATCGTGGTTATAAAGAAATTAATTTACAAGCTCTTAAAATGATAAAATCAGGAGGAGTTCTACTAACATTTTCATGCTCAATGAATATGACAAAAGAATTATTTTTAGACATGATTAAAGATGCAGCTTTAGATAGTAAACGACAAGTAAGACTTTTAGATTTTAGATTTCAATCAATCGATCATCCAATGCTACTTTCTGAAGAAGAATCAATATATCTAAAATGTGCTGTTCTCTATGTTATTTAGGTGTAATATGAAAACTATCAACTTTTCAAAATACCATGGTTGTGGTAATGATTTTATTATCGTTGAAAACTTTAAAGAGGATGCTCAAAAACTCGCAAAAGATATTTGTAATCGTAACACTGGGGTTGGGGCAGACGGTTTTATCAATTTGGATACTACTAACATAAAAATGAACTTTTATAATCAAGACGGCTCTATAGGAACTATGTGTGGCAATGGTTTGAGATGTTTAAGTGCATATTTATTAGAAAAAAAACTTATCAAAACGTCAAGTTTCGAGGTATTAACAGATGCTGGTAAAATGAAAGTAGAAGTTAAAGATTTTCAAAAACCATTATTTAAAGTTAATTTGGGCAAAGCATCATTTGATACTACCAAACTGCAAATAGAGACCAACAATCAAGTTTTCTTAAATGAAGAACTTAGTTATCAAGGTAACACATATATATGTTATGCTGTTTTTATTGGCGTAAAACATTTAGTTATATATGTTGATAATGTTACAACAATAACTGAAGAAATAGGACATTACTTATCAAATCATCCATTATTTAAAGATGCTATTAATGTTGATTTTGTTTCAATTATTAATCCAAATGAATTACGCTTAAAAACGTATGAGCGAGGAGTTGGCTTTACAAAGGCTTGTGGAACAGGAGCTGCTGCCTCTTTTGTAATTACTAATATGTTTAAACAAGGTAGTGACACGATAAAAGTAGTAATGGATATAGATAGCTTAGTCTTAACCAAATCTGAAAATGAGGAAATTATCATGCAAGGTACTGCTCTTAAAATATGTGATGGTAGATATATGTGGAGGAACTAATGAAAATTGGAAATCTAGAATTAAAAAATAATCTTATTCTCGCTCCAATGGCTGGGGTTACTACATCGGCTTTCCGTACTATTTGTTTAGAAATGGGGGCAGGCCTAGTTTATGCGGAAATGGTTAGTGATAAAGGATTAACTTATGGTAACCAAAAAACTTTTAAAATGATTGAAATAGAAGAAAATGAACATCCAATATCTATGCAAATATTTGGTAGTAATTATAAAACAATCACTGATGCGGCGAAACTAATATTAGAACATACAAATGTTGATATTATCGATGTCAATATGGGATGCCCAGTTAATAAAGTTGTTAAAAATGGGGCAGGTAGCGCTTTACTTAAAGAGCCACAAAAAATATATGATATTGTTAAAAGCCTAAAGGAAAATGTTAGTGTACCAGTAACTATTAAAATAAGAGCAGGATTTGATCATAATAATATTAATTGTGATGAAGTAACAAAACTCGCTTGTCTAGCTTCAGTTGATGCTATTGCGATACATGGAAGAACAAGATCAGACTTTTATAACGGTACTGCTAACCTTGATTATATAAAAATGGTAAAGGAAGCATCCACGGTTCCAGTTATTGGTAATGGTGATATTAAATCAATAGAGTCTGCCATAAAAATGATTGAAACAACAAATGTTGATGCCTTAATGATAGGTCGTGCTAGTCTTGGCAATCCTTGGATATTTAAAGAATTAAATACTTATTTTACAAGCGGAATTGTCATCAATAAACCAACAACCGAAGAAGTTATTACGATGATGCTAGAACACGCAAAAAGACTTATAACTATTAAAGGGGAGCACATCGCAATGATTGAAATGCGAACTCATGCTGCATGGTATTTAAAACAAATACCAATGACTAAACAATATCGTGCTGCGATAGTATCAATTAAAACTTATGAAGAACTTCAAAATCTTTGTCAAGCTATTTTAAGAAGAACATACTAAAAAAGATTGGCTTTTTTACCAATCTTTTTTCATTTATAAGGAAATTTCATTTTATGATTCTGAGAAATCGGGCATCATAATAAGTATTTAGGAGAAAGAATCAAGCGAGGATTATATGAGACAAAAGAAAAAAGGATAGTTAACGCCGATATAAATGGAGCATTAAATATCCTAAAGAAAAGTAAAATCGATAATTTGAGAAATAGAGGTATAACACTACCACTAATAGTACCTAGCAAAGTCATACTTGGCGAAAGTACTGTCTTTTAAAAGAAACATTAAGTGTTTGAGTTAGAGTGATAA
>UQAI01000069.1 GCA_900538885.1 uncultured Mollicutes bacterium | reverse complement strand
GCGATGAATGCTACAATAAAATATGATATGAATGAAACTAATATTTTTAAAAGTTATTTTAGTAATTTTAAGTATTATTTTTGGAAAGCATTTGGAATTAATATTATTCTTTTAGTAGTAATAGGTGTGGTGGGTTTTGCTTTTTATTTCTATTCTTACGCACAAGCCCAAGATGATGCTCACAATATAATTTTTCAATTAGGTCTTGCGGTGATGATAATTTTAGGTATTGTTGTCACAATGCTTTGTGTACATATTCCGTTAATTATGATTACTTTTGAAAGTTTAACGGTTGGTGAGATTATTAAAACATCGTTTTATATTTCATTTAGATATTTTGTAACAACATTAATACTTTTTGGTATGTTTGTTTTGAAAATTATTGGGACTATCGCAACCCCAATATGGTTACTTTTTGGTATTAGCTTACCTACCCTTTTAGGTATTAAACTAACTGCGGGGGTATATTATAAATTTGAACAAATTGATTTAGAAAAAATTATGCATATGGCGGAGGAAGATGAAAATGAGTAAAGTAATATTAGGTATTGAAAACATTGATAAGTATGAAAAATTATTTAAAGGAAAAAGAGTAGGACTAATAACTAATCCTACGGGAATTGATAGCAACTTTAAATCAAGCATTGATATTTTAAGAGAAAAGACTAATTTAGTGGCCCTATTTTCTCCAGAACATGGAATTAGAGCTAGTATTCAAGCTGGTCAAAGATTAGACACTTATGTTGATGAAGAAACAGGAATCACGGTTTATAGTTTGTATGGTGCAACCAAAAAACCATCTAAAGAAATTATGGATAAAGTTGATATTATTGCGATTGACATTCAGGATAATGGTTCAAGATATTATACCTTTATATATACAATGGCATATTGTATGCAAGCATGTGCTGAATATGGTAAAACCTTTGTTGTATTTGATCGTCCTAATCCAATTAATGGTGAACAAGTTGAAGGAAATAAACTAGATGTTACTAAATATCGTTCCTTTGTTGGTTATTACGAAATGCCACAACGTCACGGCCTTACAATGGGTGAACTTGCTTTACTTTTTAATAATGAATATGGAATTGGTTGTGATTTAAGAATTGTGCCAATGACTAACTGGGAAAGATGGATGGACTTTGAAGATACAAATCTTCCTTGGGTTATTCCAACTCCTAATCTTCCGACTATTGCCTCAGCCTATGCATATAATGCAACTTGCATATTTGAAGGTACAAACGTTTCAGAAGGAAGAGGTACAACAACTCCATTTGAAATAATTGGAGCACCATGGCTAAAATCTGAACAACTATCAAGAGAATTAAATTCATTAAATATTGAAGGAGTATTCTTTAGACCACAATATTACACTCCAACTTTTTCAAAATATAAAGGTGAATTATGTGGTGGTGTATTTGTTCATATTACTGATCGCCATAAATTTAATGGTGTTAATTGCAGCTTTATTATTTTAGATTATATTAGAAAACATTACAAAGATGAATTTAAAATTAATCCACCGTTTAAGGCTGGTAGTCCATCACTATTTGAATTTGAAGCTGGTTCTGATATGTTTATTAAACAAGAATGTTCAATTGAAGAACAACTTGAAGTTCTAAATAAAGATGCGGAAGAATTTAGAGAAATTAGAAAAAAATATTTAATATATTAGTAGGTATCTTATGTTTAAAAAAGGTTTATCAATATATACGGGTCTTAATGACTACCCAATAGAGAAAAACTTGGAATACTTAAAACTTGCAAGAGATCTCGGATATGAATTTTTATTTTCATCTGCTCATATAAATGAGGCAACACAAGCATTTGATGATTTACAATTAATAATTGATACAGCTTATGAATATGGATTAAAGTTATCACTTGATATATCAAAACCTGCGATGAGCAAGTTTAAAGATTTTAATCATTTATATGCCTTAAGATTAGATTATGGCTTTACACTAGAAGAAATTGTTGAAATGTCTAATACTAAAAGTTATAAAGTAGAACTTAATGCTTCTACTTTAAAAGAAGAAGATTTAGAAAAACTAATCATGATGGGATTAAATCCTAAAAATGTAAGAGCAAGTTTTAATTTTTATCCTAAACTTTATACAGGCCATGATATGGAATTTGTTAAAAATAAAATTAGATTATTTAAAAAATATGGTATTTCTATTTTAATCTTTATTCCCTCTCATACAGGCATGCGTCCGCCAATGTATGAAGGACTTCCATCAATAGAAGCACATCGCACTATGAATTTAAATCTTGTAATTGAAGATTTAAAAGCGTTAGGTGTTGATGAAATTGCTTTTGGTGATGCTTATGCAAGTAAAGAAGAACTAGAGTTATTAAAAACTCATCAAACTGATTATTTGATTCTACCATTTAACAAAGTTTATAATTTACCTAATTCGATGTTGGAACACTTAAATGGTACTTTTCAAATTCGTAGAGATTACAATGACCTAATGCTTAGAAGCGCTACATCAAGGACAGAAGTTCCAATTCCTGCCTTTAATACAGTAGAAAGAGTGATAAATAGCGTGACTATTGACAATGATAAGTTTTTAAGATATCGTGGTGAAATTAATATTATAACATCACCACTTCCTAAAGATGATAGAACAAATGTAGTAGGAATGGTAAACCTTACACAAAACATCATCACAGCCCTAAAAAGGGGTCAAAAATTCATCTTTGGAGTAGAAGTTGATGATTAACTATCTCATAGGAATTGATGGTGGAGGAACCAAAACAGAAATTGTTGCGATAACGTATGATGGTACAATTTTTGAAAAAATAATTACAGGACCTGGTTCAGCAGCAGTAGTTTCTGAAAATGAGGTTTGGAACTATATTGAAAATGGAATCCAAGAAATAGTTCAAAAAATTGATAAAGAAAAATATCATTTAACTACTATTCAAATGGGGCTTAGTGCATATAGTATTTTAGAAGAAAAAGAAACGATAATAAAAAAACTTAAAAAACATTATGATGTAAATGTTTATATAGATAGTGATACGGTAATTGCTTTACATAGTATCTTAAAGAATGAATACAAACAAGGTGTAGTAGTTGTTGCGGGAACTGGCGTTGCGGTATACGGTGAAAATCAAACTAGTAGCGTTTTAATCGGTGGGTATGGTCACATTATTAGAGAACTAGGAAGCAGCTATGCGGCAGTACATCACTTCGCACTTAAAATAATTGATAATATAGAAGATGGAATAAAACTTTCACCACTAGAAGAAAAGTTTTTGAATCTTCTTAAAGAAAACAAGATTAAAGATTTAAAACATTTATTCTATTTTCATAGTAAAACTACAATAGCCTCTTTTGTAACATTCTTAAAGAATGAATCTTTAAAAGGTGATTTAGAAGCAAAAGGAATTTTAAAACAAGAAGGCATCTATTTAGGTATTCAAACTATAAAAGCAATCAAAAAATTAAACTTAACAACTGATTTTGTAATAGGCCTTCGTGGAGGCTTTGTACAAAAAAGTAGCGAAGACATTAAACTTGGATTTAATGAAGTGATGAAACAAAATAACATCACAGCGTTAGTTATAGATGATGATGCTGACCCAGTAATGGGATGCTATTATCTTTTGAAAAATCAAAAAAGAATTTAGGTGATAAAATGCTAGCGATAGGATTAATGAGTGGAACCTCACTAGATGGTGTAGATGCAAGTCTAGTAGAAATTATTAATGATGATAAAAAAACTAAATATTTAGAAAAATACTTTATATTTGTACCATACCAAGAAAAGGTCAAAAAGGAAATTTTGGAAGTATCGAATTTAACAACATCAAATGTTCAAAAAATTTGTAGTCTTAATTTTGAACTAGGATATATATATAAGGATGTAGTTGAAAAACTATTAAAAGCATCAAATACAAAAATTGATGACATTGCTTTTATTGCAATGCATGGTCAAACAATATGGCATAATCCTGACCAAAGAGATGGATATTTTTCATCAACACTCCAAATTGGTGAACCTAGTATTTTAGCTTATGCTTTTAATAAACTTGTTATTAGTAACTTTAGAACTATGGATATCGCTGCTGGTGGTAGTGGGGCGCCCCTTGTTCCTTTTGTTAACTATATTTTAAATAAAAGTAGTGAACAAAATATTGCCCTTCAAAATATTGGGGGAATTGGTAATGTTACCTATATTAAAAAGAATGCGAATATAGACGACGTTATTGCATTTGACACAGGACCCGGGAATATGCTCATTGATCAAGCTATGCGCAAACTTTATCATAAGGAATATGATGAAGATGGTATCGTTGCATTAAGCGGTAAAATTAATGAAGAAGTTTTATCATATTTAATGCAAGATGAGTATATTGAAAGACCTTTACCAAAATCTACAGGAAGAGAAAAATATAATGATAAATTTCTTCAAACAATTTTTGATAAAATGAAATGCTCCTCAAGTGAAGATATTATAACAACAATCACCGCATATACGGCGGATACAATTGCTTATGCATATCACAAATTTTGTCCAAATGTTGATAAAATAATTTTATCAGGTGGAGGAGCGCGAAACAAATATATAATTAAAAGATTGAAAGAACAGCTGAATGTAGAAATTGAAGTCAGCGAAAAGAGCGATTCATATGAAGCTTTTTGCTTTGCTTTATTAGGATATTACACTTATATGCATAAACCTTCAAATATGAAGTGCGTTACTGGCTCAAAAGAAAATGTTATTTTGGGTAATTTCACCTACCCGCCAAGAGAGGAAATATAAAATGCAAACAAATGTAGACGTAAAAAAAATCTCGACAGAATCGAGAAATCAAAATACAAAAAATATTGATTTATTAACAACCAAAGAAATGTTACAAAAAATTAATGATGAAGATAAAACTGTAGCATATGCGGTTGAAAAAGCAATTGATAATATCGCAAAAGTTGTAGATAAAGTTGTTGAACAAATAGAAAATGGTGGTAGATTAATTTACATAGGAGCTGGAACAAGTGGTAGACTTGGTGTTTTAGATGCAGCTGAATGCCCACCAACATATGGAGTAAGCACTGATACAGTTATTGGTTTAATGGCTGGAGGAATGAAAGCAACAACATTTGCGGTTGAGGGTGCCGAAGATAGAAAAGACTTAGCAGTTCAAGATTTAGAAAATGTTAAATTAACTAAGAATGATGTTGTGATTGGTATTGCAGCAAGCGGTAGAACCCCATATGTTATTGGCGGAATTGAATATGCGAAAAAGGTTGGAGCCTTTACTTCATGTATTACAACTAGTGCGGGGAGTATTCTTGCAAGTATGGTAGATGTGCCAATTGAAGCGGTAACCGGTGCTGAAGTAATTAATGGATCAACAAGAATGAAATCAGGTACTGCCCAAAAACTTATATGTAATATGATTAGTACCACTACATTTATTAAACTTGGTAAAGTATATGAAAATATGATGATAGACCTTCAAGCTACTAATGAAAAACTAGTTGCTAGAGCTCTTAATATTATTGTAGAATTAACAGGTTATACAAAAGAAGAGGCAAACGATAAATTAAATGAATATAAAACTGTAAAAAAAGTATTAATCAACTACTTTACCGGTTGTACTGATAATGTTATAATTGATAAAACATTAGAAAATGTACACGGAAATATTCGAAAAGCAATAAAAGAACTAGGAGAAAAATAATGAAAATAGAATATCAAGAATTAGCCACCAAAAGAGGTACACTACGTGGTCTACTCACAACACCAGATAGTGAATCAAAAAATATAATAGTTATGTTTCATGGTTATACAGGCCATAAAAATGAAAATGGTTTTTTGTTTAAACAAATTACTAAAAGATGCGTTGAAATAGGATATGCAACTATTAGATTTGACTTTTATGGTAGTGGTGATAGCGATGGTGATTTTAGTGATATGACCTTTCTAACTGAAGTAGAAGACGGAAGACAAATTATTGAATATGCTTATCACCTAAATAATGATAAACCAATAATATTGTTAGGATTCTCAATGGGAGGAGCAGTTGCTGGTTTTCTATCTTATGAATATCAAGAAAAAATTGAAAAATTAATTCTACTTTCTCCTGCAGGATGTATGGATATACTTGCGAATAACATTTTTAAACTATATGGTAATGAAACAACTAAAGTAGATATTGGTGGATACTTTGTTAGTAGAGCTTTTGTTGATAGTTTTAATGGTATTGACTTATATAACAATGTTGATAAATTTATGAAACCAGTTTTAATTATTCACGGTGAAAAAGATATGTCAGTGCCAATTGAATATGGCAAAAAGTATGCAAATAAGTATCCGCATAGCATATTTCATATGATTAATGGATCCCCACATTGCTATACAAAAGTAGAATATCGTAAAGAAGTCCAAGATTATATCGTTGATTTTTTGAAATAATATTTTAAATTGATTATAAAAAAATATCTCTTTGGTGA
>UQAI01000068.1 GCA_900538885.1 uncultured Mollicutes bacterium | reverse complement strand
GGATCTAACTTATCGTGATGTTCTAAATCATGACCTAATTTATTAATTACTTCTGTAACTATCACTTCGTGACAAACTGTACATTCTTTATGTTTTGAACCATCAATTATACATGTTGAATCTTTATCTATTATCCAATCACTTTCTTTATGTCCAAGTGTTGGTAATTCTTTAAAGGTTGTATAATCACATCTATTACATGTATCATATTCTGTATGACCTGACTCAGTACATGTTGGATCTAACTTATCATGATGAATTAAATCATGACCTAATTTATTAATTACTTCTGTAACTAACACTTCGTGACAAACTGTACATTCTTTATGTTTTGAACCATCAATTATACATGTTGAATCTTTATCTATTATCCAATCACTTGATTTATGACCTGTAGCTGGTAACTCTTTAAAGGTTGTATAATCACATCTATTACATGTATCATATTCTGTATGACCAGACGCAGTACATGTTGGATCTAATTTTTCATGATGAATTAAATCATGACCTAGTTTATTAATTACTTCTGTAATTAATGTCTCATGACAAACTGTACATTCTTTATGTTTTGAACCATCAAGTATACATGTTGAATCTTTATCTATTATCCAATCACTTGATTTATGACCTGTAGCTGGTAACTCTTTAAAGGTTGTGTAATCACATCTACTACATGTATCATATTCGGTATGACCAGACGCAGTACATGTTGGATCTAACTTATCGTGATGAATTAAATCATGACCTAGCATAGGCATTAAAGTAACATCTGTTGTTTTATTGCATCGCGTACAATGACGTGATTTAATGCCATTTTCTGTACAAGTTGATACTTTATCAACTGTAAACTCATTTGAATAATTATGTGGAATTTCAACTGTTGTATTAACGTATTCAACTGTTTGTTCATTAAAATCCTTATCTGTTAATTTACTTCCATCTAATATAAATTCGCTAACTGTTTCACATGGTGCAATTACTTTAAACTTTAGTCGAGCAATTACAGAATCTTCACTAATTCCATTTTCATAAATGAATGAAAATCTTACCTTATTGGTTTTAAATGCAATGTTTCCAACAACCATTGAATCATTTAATGTTTTTATAATTTCTGTACATTCATACTCATTTGAATTAAATTCAATGAAGAAGTCTCCCGCTGCAAGTAATGTATCTTTTTCTGCAATCACTTCTAATTCAACCTCAGATGCATTAACACTTTTTACATTTAAGAAAACTTTGGGATAAGTAATTACTTTAGGGATTTCTTCAGTATCTACATTAACAAATACTTTTGAACCATTATATGCGTTTAAATCAGAATCATATATAGCAGATGAGGTAAATTCAATTTGAGTTCTAGTAGTTTTGTCTTTTATAACTACAAATGTAACTTCAAGAGCAGTAACATAAGATGGTACCCCAGATAGTGCTGCATAAGATATTTTGATGTAACCTGCTGTTTTATCATTAATTGAAAATATAGCAGATTCCGTATTTTTGAGTGATTCATCTAAACTAATTGATTTTAAGGCAAGCATCTCATCATCATAATTAATTTCAAAATCTGCGGACGCAAAATTATGTGATTCATAAGTATAAAAACTTATAGTTATTTCGTCATTTTGTCTTTTTACTTCATTATAATATCCTGTTTCTACGCCATCTTGATATTCATAATAAACATTATTAGGATGAAAATTAACAGTCTCAGTTATTATGGGTGCTGAATTTACCTTAATTTTACAACTAGATGTAGTAACACTTACTAAGTTTAAGGTATCATCATAACAATCGCCAACTATAACTTGTAATGGATATTCTTTAATTTCTGCTTCATTTTTGGCATATAAAAATATTGTTAGTAGTACACCATTTCCACTAATACCATCTGATGAGATAAAACTAAGTTTAATCTCACCAGCGGTTTCAGCATTTACATCGCCTAGTGCACTTGATATAAATTCACCTTTAGACACACTTCCTAGGTTGAACACAGAAGAATCATAGTAAACAAATAAATCTAGACTAGAAATATTTACAAAATCCTTTGCGTAAATATAAATGTAGGTCCCACCACCTTGTGTAACGGAAGTATCATTCGCATAGACGGTAGGTTGATTTACTTCTTCATCTGCTTTTGTATTTATTTTAAATAAAGATAAAAAGCAAATCAATAATATAAATATAGTAGTAATACGGGCTAATGCTTTATTAAAATCTTTTTTATTTATTTTTTTAATCATAATATTGAACCAATTTTACCACTAACATATTGTAAAATTCTCATTGCTTCAGCCGCAGAAAGAATTCCATCTTTATTGATATCGGCACGCATAAATTGTTCTTCCGTAAGGTTCAATTTATCATTAGCTGCTTGTAAAAGCATAAGTGCATCTTTATTTGTGATGATACCATCACCATCAACATCACCTAGTGAATTATCATCAACTGCTACTTTTACTGTTACTAAATATGGTTTTGTTAATGTACCATTATAAGTATGCGTAACACCATCAAAAGCATCAATATAATATTCCAAACCATCAAGTGAAAGATTATCTGCTCCAACAATACCATAATAACGACTATTGTTGTTATACATCTTATAACTCTTCCATTCGCCACCTACAGTTCTATAGTAAAGTGTAGCTGATGTTATTTGTAAATTATCAGTTATTGTTGCGGAAATAATAAGTTTTTGACCTGTATATGCTGTACGAACAGGTGAATGATAAATATTTGGCGCCATTGTATCCATCGCACGAATAGTAATTTTCCCACTTGGTGTAGATTCTGTCATATCAGTTTTTACAACTGTAAAATTATAATAATATAATTTACCAGGTTCTACTGTTGAGTCAAAAAACTCATTTTCATTTGGTGCTAAAACATAATCATTAAGACGGGTATATAAACCATCTTCTTGATCACTACGGTAAACATTATAACCAAGAAGTGTATCAAAATCATCTTGTTGCCATGTAAGTTTAACACCGGTTTCTGTTGCTTCACCTTGCATAATCATAGCTTGTGCTGCTGTTGTATCAATTTCAAAACCAAATCTACCTTTTGTTTCATAAAGGCGAAGAAAATGATCTGTTGCAGCACGTGCATTTTCAATATTAAAATATTGATTACTATTTTCAATAGTAGTTTTAAGTGTATACACACCTTCCCATCTTCTTGGGCTTACATAATTACCACTTATTTCATACTCTGCATATGGCTTACTACTACCAAAACGCACTCTTAATGGTAAAGTTGTATCCATATCACGGTTAAATTCAACCACAAATGTACAAGTCTCATTACTTACTGTACGACATCTTTCACCATTACTATTTAGTACATATGCATCAGTTACAAATGGGAATGTATTTTCAGGTGCAGTAGTAAGAACTGGATCAACTATAAGATCCATATAGTTTTTAAACATATCATAATCGATAACTTGTTTATTAATAAGATCCATAATTGTTGTGCCCCAGTAGTTATTTGTTATATATTCAGTATTCATATTATCACTTACACTAGTACTTCTACTATTAGCAAGTATTTTTAAAGCAAAACTTTCTTCATTATAGTTATTTAATATTGCACAATTTCTAATTTGTTGTAAATTACAACGATTTATTGTATTAAAATATTCTTCATATTTGTCTTTAATGGCTTTGGTGTCCCAATATATACCAGTATTAGGTATTTCTAAAATATAACAAGCATAAGTATCAGCAGCAGCATATCTCATTGTATAATTACTGCTACCACAAAAATCACACCTTAAAATATTTTGTAGTTTAACGTCTGTTAGTGTCATAGTAGTTTTTTCTTTAATTTTATTTTTCATAAAATCGGATACAGGTTCACCATTTACCCACTTATCACAGCCTGCAATTAATCCTACAAAACTATCTCCTAAATAACCGCTTTCTAATTCTTTATATTCTTCTTCTGTTTCAATGCAACAAATATCTCCACCCAAATATTTTGCGAAACCTCGTACACTACTTAGTCTTTCTGAGTAATTTTCATATAAATATATAAAAACTTTTAAATAGATTTTATCATCATAATAATCTGAATTTACCACACCTATCTTAGTAACATTACTATTAATTCCAATTGATGAGCCTAGTTGACTTGATTCAGCCATTATATTTTTATTTCCCATAAAAACACAATCAGTAAAATTCGCGGGACATGTACTGTAATCACAATCTACAAAGCTACAGTTATTATATGACCCCATAAATGTTATATTACTATAATAAAAATTAGCTCCTCCTAGTGCATACATGACACAGTTTGTGGCAGATGTTATACATAATTGATTGTGAGTAAAATCAATTGCAATTTTTCCGTCTTTTACAACTCGAGTATATACAATTCCTGCTTGATTTTGAGTAAACATGCAATGATCGGCAAGTGAAATTTCAACTTTTGCATTAGTAATGTTAGTATAATTAAGTTCAACTGATCCGACTTCTTCTTCTTTAATTTCAACTACGTATCGTGACATAAGTTCACTTGGAAAAAGTTCAACTGGTTCTTCTAGTGTACCATTTGTAATAAAACTACCATACACTTGTAAATATGCTATATACTGATTAGCATATGGATCTTTAGGATCATTACTCCAAAATTGAATTTTTGTACCTGGATCTACAGTTACTGTTACACCTTCTTTAATTACTGTACTATTTGGAATAATATAATAATTATCTTTAGTTAGGGTCATATCTTCAGTAATCTGACTAGGAAGTACTACACCATTTCTTACTGAAAAACTAATAATACCCTTACTTGAGTAATGACTTGAATCATCTTCATCTAAACCATTATCATAAGTAATAGTAACATTAAGGTTTATAATATAATCATTAGGACAATTTTTTGATACTTTTACAACTAAAGGACTATTTGTGCCAATATATGCACCTAATTCATCACGCAATAAATTATCTTTTGTAGAATATGTTCCTACACCATCAAAATTAACTGATTCAGTTAAAATTTCAACATATGGATTGGCTATACCTGCATCACTTATTGCATCGATCGTTACAATTGTATTTTTACTCATACCCCAACGATTTCTTAAAATTGTTCCAATATTTATTGTTTCACCAGCATCAATAACTCCGTCCCCGTTATTATTGTTATCTATATCTTTACTATCAAACAAATAATAACCATAAAGATTTACATCTGGTTTTGGAAGTTTTGTAAGAGCATCATAGGCATTTACAATCATTGGTAGATTATGTGGCATACCAGCTACCGTATGTTTCTCTGGATCAAAACAAAAGGCTGTATCATCACTTGTTGCACAAAGCTGAGCAGACACAAATTTACTAGGGTACATATCTCTATCTGTATAATAACTTCTTATAAGAGCCGCAATACCAGAAACAATTGGTGCTGCCATACTTGTTCCATTTAATTTACCATATCTGTTATTTGGTAAGGTACTAAGAATTGCTTCACCAGGAGCGTATACTTCATATTCTTTTGAGTTATAAGCTACAGCATCCCAATTAGTAAATGAAGATTCTACACCTAAAGCATTTACACTCATTACACCTATAACATATGAAAGGGCTGCAGGGTAATTAGGAAGAGGTGAATACCAATCTGTTCTTTCATTAGGACAACCATCATTACCAGCTGATGCTACTAAAGTAGATGTAGTATATGCTGATTGTAAAGCATCTTGTACGGCTATTGAACAAGCACTACCACCAAATGACATATTGATTACATCGGCTCCATGAGTATATGCATAAACAATTGCTTCTGCAATATCACTTTGAAGGAATACACCTGTTGCTTGACCAGCTTTAATTGCCATTATTTTTACGTTATATGCAACACCAACTGTGCCTATTTTATTATTTGATGCGGCAATAATTCCAGCAACATGGGTACCATGACCATGGTCATCCATTGGGTCACCACTATGGAAACGTTCATCACTTATTGTTGAACATCCATACACATCATCAATATAACCATCACCATCATCATCGATACCATTACCTGGAATTTCATTAGGATTAACCCACATATTGGCTTTTAAATCTGGGTGATTATAATCAACACCAGTATCAATTACTGCTACAGTAACTGATGGATCACCGCCAGCAGAAATTCCTTTACTCTTAAGCCAGCGCCAAGATTTTTGAATATCACAAGCAGTTAAATACCATTGATCTTTTACTTGAATGTTTGATAAAACGTCATCAATAATACCACTTACATCAGTTGAAGATGTAGATGTATTTTCATCTACTTCTGTTGAAGTATCTTCATAGATGTAATCGAAATCCGCAACAAGTACTATCTTCAATGAACGAGCTTTTTTAACTGCTGTTTTTACATCTGTTTTATTATTAATTTTAGCACGATACCATACTGTACCATCAGAATTTGTTGTTACATTTTCAAGTGATGTAAACCCACAAGATTTTAAATCACTAGTTAACTTACCTTCAAATCCCTTTTTGAACTTTAAAAGTAATGCTGTTTCATCATACTTATAATCTCCACTTTCAAATGCTTCAGGATAAACTACATCGAATGGAGCAAGTAAATTACCATCTGCGTCTGTTGCTTCACCTTTATAGGTTGAGGCAAGATCAGTAAGTGGTACATTACCATTACTGTACTGTGAATCATCACGTACTTCATTTGTAACTGTACATCCTACAAATATAATGCAAAACATACATGTTGCACTCACTAACATCATAAGAATTTTGACTTTTATCTTTTTCATTTACATTTCCTCCCTGTATTTTGTCAAAAAATTAAGTCATTATTTAATTAAAGAACAAATAATTAGAATTATTCTTATCTTTATAAGATAAGACACTAAATATGGAAAATAATTCTATAATTAATATCTAAATTTTTACTTTTGTATTTTGTTTAAATTTAAGAATTACATAATTCATGCTTTTTCCGGACTCTATATTCACATAACGTCGTTTTTTTAAAATTAAATAAAATAAGTTATGCAATATTTCAAGCAACTTATACTCAAAAACATGCAATATTTCAAGCAACTTA
>UQAI01000067.1 GCA_900538885.1 uncultured Mollicutes bacterium | reverse complement strand
TCAATAGAAAAAAGGGGCAAACCTAATTTCATAGGTTATTTAACAGCCCCTTTTTTATTTTCCCATTGCTTGGAATAATTCAGTTTTAATTGTCGATACCGTTGTCTTGGTATCGTTTTTTGATCCATTACTAATTTTAATTAATGTTGGAATTTGTCTTTCTTTAGATGTATCACTTGAAAAGTTTAAATTACTAGAATCAGTGATTTTTTCATTTTGCTTGTCATTATAATCCATAACGTAAATTGGTAAAGCATCTGAATTAGTTCTTGCATAATTAGCATATTCTAAGATTACATCTTTTAATTCTGCATCTTTACTACTTTTTGTATTGTATAGATAAACATAATATTCAGTATGTTTTTTATCATATGTTTTGTAATTTTCAACAGTAACATGTTGCATTTTTTTCACATCTTTAATAACAAATGGTTTACCTATACTGATAAAGACAAAAACACATAGGAATAACGTAATAGCTATTAAGGCTATTAAAAAAATAATTCCTGAAAAATTAGATACTTTATTTACTTTATTATTTGTTTTAGACATAATATTAACCTCATTTCATTGTTTTATTAAGTAGTATTTTAATATCACTAACGGGGGTATTAGTTAGTTTTGACGATATAAATTTTTCAACCTTTTTATCCGTTACAACCACAAGTGCAGGAGCGGCTGAAAATTTAATATCTTTATAATCTGATGTACCTGTAAAATTTGTATATTCCTTATCAGATGCTTTAATATCTGGATTATCTTTACTAGCATTGATATTTAATGCATACATTGGTGGATAATCTTTTTTTATACATCCATTTTTTTTATTTACAAAATTACAATATTCAACAACACTATCTTCTAAATTTTCACAAAAAGTGCATGTAGTAGAATATATAATTACATAATAGGTGTTATTTTTATTTCCTTTTTGATTTAAAATTTCTTTATGTACTATTCTTTCAATATCGCTATAACTACTAACTTCTTTCTTACAACTAGTAATAGTTAGCGTTACTACCAATATTAACATGATAAGTAAAAATCTAAATCCTTTATTAATTCTTTTTTCTATCATACCAGCCCCCATACTATTCTATTATAGCATAATTTGTTATTTTTTTCAACCATTATGGTTAGTCTTATAATCTAGATTTAATTGAACGAGCAACCCAAACGCCACTCGCACCAGCTTGGGCAAGTCCTCTAGTTATTCCTGCGCCATCACCACCTACATATAGGTTGTGAATTTTAGTTTCAAATTCTTTATTTACTTCTGGTCTATCGCTATAAAACTTAGCTTCAACGCCGTAAAATAAAGTATGGTCATTCGCAATACCTGGTGTTACCGCATCTAAAGCTTCAACCATTTCAATTAATGATTTCATCGTATTATATGGTAAAACAAGACCAAGATCTCCAGGAACCGCTTCTTTTAAAGTAGGTTTAACAAAGCCTTCTTCAATACGTCTAGGTGTCGAACGACGACCTTTTTTAATATCTCCATATTTTTGAACAATAACACTACCGCCACTTAATTTATTAGCAAGTTTAGATATTTCATATGCATATTCATTGGAATCTTTAAATGGGTGATCAAATTCATGCGATACAAGTAAGGCAAAGTTTGTGTTTTTACTACCTAACTTTTGGTCATTATAAGCATGTCCATTACACACCATAATACCATTATGATTTTCAATTACCACGTGACCTGAAGGATTAGAACAAAAAGTCCTAACAGTTGTTCCTACACTAGTATTAAAAATAAATTTACCTTCATATAAATATTTATTAATCTCATCCATAACTATATCATTTGTTTCTACTCTTACACCTACATCTACTTTATTATTAGTAAAATTAATGTCATGTTTTGTTAAAGTTTTACAAAGCCAATCAGCTCCTGAGCGACCAACGCCTAAAACTACAAATTTAGAATTAATAATTTCACCATTAGTAAGGATTACACCTTTTGCTTTTCCATCTTCAACAATAATATCCTCAACTTTTGTTAAGAAAGCAAAATCAATATACTTTTTCAATTCTTCATATATATTTTTTAAAACTTGTAAATTAACCTCAGTACCAAGGTGACGCACTTCACTACGTAAAAGTTTTAATCCTTTCGCAATACCTCTGCGTTCAATATTTAGTACTTCTTCTGTATAAGGATTTGTGACCTCATGAGGTGCACCATGTTTTAGGTTAATACTATCAACATACTTTATTAAATCTAAAACTACATCATCAGATAAATAATCTGTCATCCATCCACCAAATTCACTAGTAATGTTAAATTTGCCATCTGAATATGCGCCACTACCACCGAAACCAGATGTTAGACTACAACTTGGATAACAGCCACTTTCACCTTTTTTATTTTTTGGGCATTTCATTATTTTTTTAAGTAAAATAGGACAACGCCTATTATATATATCATAGCCTTGTTCAATTAATAATACCTTTTGATCAGGACATTTATCCATTAGTTCATAAGCTGTAAAAATCCCCATAGGACCAGCTCCTACAATAATAATATCATACTGTTTTTCCATTTTAACCACCTCGATTAAATTACTACTATATTATTATACTAAAAAAGAAAGAAAAAAGCAAAAAAAGCACTATTGCCATAAAGCATAGTACTTTTGATTACTTGTAGTTCCAGCAGGAATAAATGTCACTTTTTCACCTTGACATTCTGAATTGTCATACCATCCGCCAAATACTTTATTTTCATAGTGAGGGATTGGCAAAACAAAATCTTTTGAATTATCAAAGAAAGGAGGAACGCTACCCTTATAGTAATTCCATACTTTATCTAAAACTTTGGTATCACTATAATCAGCCGTATCATCAGTATACCAATCTTCACCACTTACTTTAGTTTGATTCAAAAAAGCATGTAGTTGAAGTCTAATCCCTGTAAAATCATTTTCTGTAGATATTCTATTAAGTAAATAATCTATTTCGGTAACTGTACTAGCACTTCCACATACTTCTCTTATATATTTAAATAGTGGTTGCCATTTATTGAAGAAAGTATCATTTTCAAGAAACCTATCAAGAGTTCCCCAACTACCCCAAATAAACTCGTTTGAACTTATTGGTCTAATTGTTTGGTAATCACTCATAAAGTCATTTCTCAACTCATAAATACTACTATATTTACAAAAGAAACCGCCATTTAATTCATACTCAACTGTCAAGCGTTGCCATAAAGCATAAACTACTTTGGATTCATTAATCGGTTTTGTAAAATCCATATCACTATTCATAACCTCATCAAGAGTTGAACACCAACCCCCAAAAACAAATCCTACTTTTGAAGGAACAATGGGGCTTACTAATTCATCACGCTTTACAGCTACTGTAATTGAATCAGTTGAATCATTATATATTCCACCCATTAAATTGAAAATAATCGTGTAATCAGTGGGCTCATCATCATTTGTTTCATTTGTACAAGAACAAATGAATAAACATGGAAATATTGTAAGTAATATTAATAAACTAAATTTTAATTGTTTCATCATTTTACCTCTTTTTATTATTATAACATGAATTAATAAAAAGTTAAAGAGAATGGTTTTAATTAATTCGATATTGTCTAAAATATCCTTCTAATGCACTAGGATTATTACAGTGTGATAGTGCCGTTTCTTTTGTTATTTTTTCTTCAATAACAAGTTTTGTTAGCATTTCTTCTAGAGTAATACAACCATAATCCTTTCCAATTTGTAAGAAACTATATATTTGGTGACATTTACCCTCTCGAATTAAATTTCTAATTGAATCATTCATAAACATTATTTCTTGGCATGGATAAATAGTGTCATAAGTTTTACCTACAAGTAATTGTTGACTAACAACTACTGATAAAATCATTGATAGTTTAGAACATATATGATTCTTTTCTTCATCACTAAAATAACTAATTATTCTATCAATTGTGGATGCGGTACTACCAGTGTGTAGAGTTGATAAAACTAAGTGTCCACTTTCCGCCGCTTCAATAGCTGTAAGAATTGTTTCTTTATCACGCATTTCACCTATTACAATTACATCAGGATCTTGTCTTAAGGATGCGCGTAAACCCTCACAAAAATTAGGGCAATCCGCTCCGACTTCACGTTGTGATACAAGTGAATGACCTTCTGGATAATGATACTCAATTGGATCTTCAATAGTTATAATATGTTTAGCTTGTTGCATATTAATTTCATTAATTAATGAGGCGATGGTTGTTGTTTTTCCCGTACCAGTTAATCCTGTAATAAGTACTAAACCTGATTGCATCTTTGTAATTCTTAATAATTCTTCCGGTAAGTTTAAACTATAAAAACTTGGAATAGAACTGGGCAATAAACGAATAGAACAAGCAAGTTTATTTTGTTGATAGTAAACATTTAAACGTAAGTTACCAACTTCTGGAATAACTAACCCCAAATCAAATGAACCATTTTTATGAAGTTCATCTTTTTTCTCATTAGATATTTCCAAACTATCAAAAAACTCTATAAAGTCATTATGTACTACGATATCTTCATTATACAATTTAATTATTTTGGTTAGTTGCCTAACGTATGGTCTTTTACCTTCATGAAAATGAAGGTCTGTAATTTCTAAAGTTATTGCTCTTTTTATAATATCAATTAATTTACTCATCTTTTTCAATTTCCTTTTTTATGCAGGGTCTACTTTCTTATAATCTTTTATATACACTTTGTTAATTTGTTTTTCTTCTTTTTCCCAATAATTGTAAGTATCTTTTCTTTTTAATTCTGCTACTTTATCGCTATTAAATCCCATAAATTCATAACCAGCGACACGCAAGCGATCATTTTCGTTTTTAGGATAATAAAGAATTACTCCAGGGATATTATCTAAAGCATATTTTACTCTAAATGATTGCCAGTGATAAACGGTTTCGCTAGTTAAATAAAATAACTTAGAAGTATCTACAAGTGCAGCCCATGAAGAATGGAAAAACTCATCAGCATGATTATATGGATCAAAGCAAGTACAGCCCTCATCATTACGCCACCAAGCGAAGAAGGTAATTAAAAAACTAATAAAGTCACTAAATAAATTATTTTTGTGGCAATATCCAATAAATGTTGTTTCAGGTTGATCATCTAAAGTTCTACCATCACCAGCTGATAAATAATATTTGTGAAAGGCAAAGCCCATCGCATAACAACTATCTTTTCCGCCCGCATTCCAGTCAGCAAATTCATAAAACTCTTTTACATTATGAATGTTATGTTCTAATAAATCTTTTTTTCCACCATGCTTTTTAATAAAATTATAAAATTCTTTATAAAAACTGTTGAATAAATCTTTTTTATTCATCCATATATCTACACCAATCTTATGATCTTTAATCTCAAATTTAAACATTTCATACCTCCAATATACTAATATATTATAACAAAACTTTAAAGAAAAAAGATAAAGTTTGCTTAATATATCAAAATGCTAACATTACATGTTCATGCCATTAATTGTTTTCAAATTCTTACATTTATCTATAACCAACACTTTCAATTTTGAAAATAAAGAAATCGTATTTTCATCAATTTACTTTAATGTTCCATTACGACAGAAAGTGCTTTTCCCTTAATTTGAAAAACACAAATGTCAAATGTCTCTTATTGTAATAATAATCCTTTTTCATATTCAACCAAATGTATTGATACATTATAAACAAAATGCCATGTAATAAGGTAAATATGTTATATTATCCTCTACCTTAATATCTCCATTATGTAATACATATAATGTTCCAATTTTTTTATTAAACATATTTTTAAATTTTGTTAATGATGAAATAGTATAGTTATTAGTAGATTTAACTTCAATAGGACAAACTTTATTATTATGTCTTATTAAGAAGTCAATTTCCATTACAGTAGTTTTCAATTCTTTATCTGTCTTTTTGTAATAGTAAATATTATGACCGTTTGCTTTTAGTAATTGTGCTACAACATTTTCTATAATCATTCCTTCATTTATATGAAGTTTATCAAATAGAATTGCTTCATATAATTCATTTTCAAGATAATCTTTATTTTTATAAGCAAGTGATACAAGTAATCCTGTATCTCCCATATAGCATTTAAAAGCAACATCTGTAGTCGATAAATTAAATGCAACACTAGGATCACTTACATTTTTTGCAATATTAACTACCATTGCCTCATTCAACCATCTTACTGGACCTTTATATTCTCTACGTCTAGCTCCATCAATATGAGATAAAACAAATTGCTTATCATGTTTGGAAAGTTCTGATGGAATATGCAAGAAGACGTTTTTCACATATGTAGGATTTTCTCCATCTTGAGTTTCAATATCATTTTCATATAAATTTAAAATATTTTGTTTAACAAAATCAACTTTACCAAAATCTTTTGAAGTAACATATTCAACAACAGCTTGAGGCATTCCACCAACAAGAAGATATTCTCTAAAACTTTTCATTATATCTTTGTTAATCTTCCCAAGTGGTTTTAATTTGTGATAGTGTTCTTTTATTATATCTAATGTAATATCATCGTTCATAGCCCATATAAATTCTTCAAAATCCATTGGTAGTACTTCAATTGTATATTCTTCAGATGGAATTAATATATCTTTACTTTTTTTAGTTATAGAAGCAAGTGAACCAGTTTCTACAAAGTCATACCTTTTATCTTCTAATAAAGTTTTTAATGCTTGTCTTGCCTGTGGAAATGACTGAATTTCATCTAAAATTATTAATGATTCTCTAGGATATAATCTTGTTTTATAGAATATTTGTAACTTATTAAAAAGATAATCTAAATCTTCTAATGAATTAACAAATAACTCTTTAATTTCATTAGGTGCTTTATCAAATCTAATTTCTATAAATGACTTATATTCTTCCTTACCTAACTTTAAAGCAAGAGTAGATTTCCCAACACGTCTAGCCCCCTTTAAAAATAAAGCATAATTTGGAGCATAATCATTTTTCCATTTAAGCATTTTATCATAAACTTTTCTCTTAAACTCCATAACTTATTTCCTTTCTTCACAATTGCGATATTATTATACATTAAATTTTTAAAATACTAGATTAAAATCTGTCCATACTTACTAGGCAGAACAAAGTTAGTGTTATCACTCTAACTCAAACACTTAATGTTTCTTTTAAAAGACAGTACTTTCGCCA
>UQAI01000066.1 GCA_900538885.1 uncultured Mollicutes bacterium | reverse complement strand
TACCCCCAACTTCTTTAAAGGTATATCCTGACCCCCAACAAATTTATATAATCAATTTAAAAGAATTCTCAAAAAAATGAGAATTCTTTTTTCTTAAAGATTGAAAAAGCAAATTAAATGTGCTAAAATATATAATAAGGAAAGGCATTAAAAATGAAAAAAGAATATTATGAAATTGAAACTGATGGATTTTATGGAGCATATTATGAAAATAAAACACCAAGTAATAAAGCTTTGATCCTTATGTTAGGTGATTAAATTGATGATATGATGGCTAAAGCAGGTGTTAAATGGTCACATGATTTAGGATTTAATGTAATGACTATGTCTCCTGCCAAAAAGGATTATGGTCACCATAATTATCCACTTGAAAGATTTGAAAAGGCAATTGAAGTAATCAAGAAAAAAGGAAATACCAAAATAGCTATTGCGGGGGCATCTACAACAGGTATGTTAGCACTTGTTGCTGCATCATTTTTTAATGACATTACTTTAACTCTTGCATTTACACCTTGTGATTTTATAATGGAAGGCTTTTATCAAGATGGGCTTGACAATGCGAAAGAAAGACCTGGCGACAAAGAATCAACCGTAAGTTATCATGGATATGCATTACCATACTTACCTTATGCATACCGTCATCCATTATACTGGCAAAAATTAAAAGAAGAAGCAAAAGAAGGTAAAAATATTCTTGCTTCACGCAAAATGTTTGATGAATCTGAAAAATTACATCCATTACAAGAAAATGAGATGATTAAAATCGAAAACATTAAAGGCACAATCGTTTTAGTTGGTGCTGAAGATGATGTGCTATGGGATACTTGTAAGTATATCCGAAGAATGGAAGACCGTTTATTGAAAAAAAGCCATTCATCAATTGTATATACCTTAGTATATGAACACGGAACTCACTTTATTTTTCCAGAAACTTTACTTAAAAAAGTTTTACCAATAGGAAGTAGTCTCCTTTGTTCATTTGCTTTTAAAGCTGCACGTGATTTTAAAAAGGAATGTAGAGAAACAAGAAAAGACATTGACCAAAAAATTAGAATGATTATTAAAACTTGGAGTGAGGAAAATAATGAAAAAAATTAAGCTGCGTATCGGTTGTGGTGTAGCATTATTTACATTGTTACATTTTTTAGTTGATGGAATTTGTGCATTAGTGATATTTTCAGCTCTTTATAACAACGATTATAATCGCTGCTTAGTTATTTTTTTGGTATATAATTTTTTAGCATTCTTGACTCAACCTTTAGTAGGTTTATTAATTGATAAATATAATTATCCAAGATTATTTTTAATTATTGCGGTGGGATGTATAATGCTTGGAATAACCTTAAAAGCATGGTATCTACCATCAAGTATTCTTCTTGGAATTGGTAATTCTTTCTTTCATATTAGTGGGGGAAAGTATGTTACGGAAAAAACAAATAATAGTATTGCCTCACTTGGTTTATTTGTATCAACTGGTGCGATAGGTCTTGTGCTAGGCCAAAGATACTATACAAATATTCTTTTAATTATTTTCAGTCTTCTAACCATTATTACAATGTTTATCCTTATCTTTTCAGAAGAAAAAGAAGAAGATATTAAACCATTTACTATAACCAAATACCCATTAGGAATAAAATACTTTATTATTTTATTTGCGTTAATAGTAACGGTAATGATTAGATCATTTGTGGGGAAAATTTGCATAATTGATTTTAAAACTTCCAATTTCATTTTTCTTTTGATTGGTGTTATGACGGCTGGTGGAAAAGTTCTTGGCGGGGTTATGTCGAAATATTTAGGGGTAACTAAAACAATTATAATTTCAATGGTCATATCATTTATTACATTAGTTTTCTTTAATGATAATTTATATTTGACTCTACTTGGGATTGTTGCGTTTAACACGACAATGCCAATTACACTTTGGTACATGAATAAAATGTTGAATAAAAAACTAGGATTTGCTTTCGGAATTCTCGCTGCATGTTTAATCCCAGGATATTTATTAGGCATGTTATTTAGTGATATTCTTATTAGACAAATACTAATAGGTAGTTTAAGTGTATTATCAATTGTCCTTATTTTTGTAATTAAAAAAATGGAGATGACTCTTAGTGAAAATATTGATTAGTGTGATTATATCATACGTATTAACTTGTGCAATTGAATTGATAATACTTCTAATTTTAAAAGAAAAGAATAAGAAAATACTATTTGGTTCGCTAGTAATAAATTTAATAACAAATGTTTCTCTTAATCTTTTTATTAACTATTATCATTTTGATACATTGTTAAATTACTTCGCGCTAGTTATTGGGTTAGAATTACTTATCATAACAGCAGAAGGTTTATTATACTATTTAATAGATAGAGATATTAGTAAAAGTATTAAATATGCGATTATATTAAATGTAACAAGTTATTTGGTAGGATTAATACTTTCTCTTTTAATTAAATTTTAAAATGAAGGTGAAAAAATGAAAAAAATATTAACTATTCAAGATATTTCTTGTTATGGACAATGCTCATTAACTGTGGCGCTTCCCATTCTATCAGCATTAGAAGTTGAAACTTGTGTTTTACCCACAGCAGTACTTTCGACTCATACTGGTGGTTTTACTGGTTTTACGTGCTTAGACTTAACTGAGGAAATGCTTAAAATTGAAAAACATTGGTTAAGTGAAAATATTACTTTCGACGGAATTTATACGGGTTACATGGCATCAGCTCATCAAATTGATTATGTTAAACAAATAATAACTGACTTTAGAAAAGCAGCTGAATACGTGTTAGTTGACCCAGTAATGGCTGATAATGGAAAATTATATAGTGCGTTTGATATGAATTTTGTTAAAAAAATGAGAGAATTATGTGAAATGGCAGATGTAATTGTGCCTAACCTAACAGAAGCATGTTTCTTATTAGATAAGCCATATATGGAAACGTATACTAAGCGTGACATAGAAGAAACATTAGTAGCTTTAAGCAAACTTGGCCCTAAAACAATTTTAATTACGGGAGTGAAATTTGAAAGTGATGAATTAGGTGTTGCGATATATGAAAAAGAAAACAATAGCTTCAGTTATTATTTTCAAAAGGAAATACCACAAAGTTTCCATGGTACTGGTGATATTTATGCTTCATGCTTTTTTGGTAATTTAATTAATGGAGCTAGCGTATATCTTGCGGCGATGCGTGCAGTCAATTTTACTGTTGGTTCAATTAAAGCAACAATTCAAGATAAAAAAGAACACTGGTATGGTGTTCACTTTGAAAAAATGTTAAAGAATATAAAATAAAGAGCCATATCGTATGATATGACTCTTTAGTCACGCTTAATGTTTCTTGCGGATAATGATAATACTAGATGCAAGAACAAATGAAAGGGCAATGATAGTTTTAACAGCGGTACCACATTTACAAGATGGTTCACCTTTAATAGATTCGTCTTTAATTTCTGTCCATAATGCGGTAAGACTAATATCACCTAACTCTTCAAATTCAAGAGTTGAAATGATATTACCATTTTCATCACGCCAACCATCAAATATATAACCTTCTTTTGTAGGGGCTAATAAGTTAAATGGTTCTGTTAAACCATTATAATTTGTAATGTTATCATTATTGTTTGTGCCACCATCAAGAATATATGTTATTTTATAATCACGCATTTTTTCAATTGGTAATTTAACTCTTAAGTTTTCATCTAGTGAAGATTTGATATTATAAATACAGTCAAATTGAAGAGTAGAAATATCTTTAATTTGATTTTTTCTAATTCTCATAAGGCCATCTTTAATATTATTTACTTTAGAAGCATCGCGATCATATATAATGTTCAAAATTACTATAGTATTTTTAGGATCACTTACTTTAAAGTGAATAATATACTCAGTATCAGTTTCTTCATAGAAATATCGTTTTATAGTAGGAGCTATTTTACCTGTTTTAAAGTGTAATTCTCCAGTTTGTGATTTTAATGAAGAATTTTTATAATTTACATCATATGTGTATTTAGCTACGTAAGATGTTTCAGGTTCTAAGTTATCAAAACTAATTGAATCTCCAACTAAACTTTTAGTTACACCATTAACACTAACTGTGGCATTAGAAATAGAAGTGTTAGATCCTTTAATATATGAAAAATTAACGGAGGTATCACTTAATTCAGCAGTTTTTAAAGTTAGATCAGGAACAACAACAAGTAGAGCGTTAGAGTCACCACGTTCATTACCATCAGAAGGTGAGTTATAAACATCAAATTCACCATATTTATTACGAGTAATAACTGTAGTAGAACCACCACCATCAAGGTTGTAACCTTCTACACAATCATAATATAATAAGGTAGCACTAAGTTCAGCATAGCTCATTCCGTACATATCGCTTTCAAATTGACGGCCGTCAACTGTCATTAAGACAATAGTACCATCTTTTTTGATACCTACAACGGTACGAGGATGACGGTCTTCAAGACCCTCAGTTAAAACAACTTTACCATCAGATAATAATTGTTCACCAGTACCTGTGATGTTATCACATTCAGCATAATCGCCAACAATATTTTGTTGAACACGAATCATTGAACCAGAAATTAAATATTTTTGAACTTCAATATCAGCAGTTTGAATTGCAAATTGACCAACTCGAAGAGTTTTATCCTCGGTAGTAGGGCTAACATAACCTTTACCATAAACTTGAGTTTTAGACATTGCAAGACAGCGCTCAGGAGCTAAAGAAAGATATGAGTTTGTGGCAGGAACAGTAATTTCAACAGTATTACGAGTTTTTGTGGTAGTACCTTCAGCAACTTCGATTTCTTCAATTACATAATAGCTAAACCATACTGCTATTTCATTGCCTGTAGGATTCTCATTCTTTTTGTCAACTTTAAATTCTTTAACAACTTCACCATTTTCATCAAGAATTTGTAACATTAAATCAGAAACAGCAATTTTTTTACCGCCAACTAGTGGATAACTTCCGCCATCATTTTTAAAACCAACATTTGTGCTAGCACCATAAGGACGGTAAACTTCACCATTACTTACAGCATAGCCATTTCCTTGATATGGAAGGGCACCATTACCACGAATATCAAAGAAGTCACCATTAACACCAGCAATTACTTTCCATCCTGGATTATGTAATTCAAAGTTTTCAGCAAGAGTTCTTACGGTTTGAAGTGACCAACCACTAGCGTTCATATAAGTCCAGTTAACAATACGAACACTTTCATTACTAGGAACTGTTACAACATTTACTTGTTGACCAACTAAAGTATCTTTAGGTCCACAGCTAGCATAATCATTTAGTCTTGAAGCACTACTAGTACCTAAGTCTCTAATATGAGTAATACCATAGCCTAGATCTTGAGTAACCGTATTACTTGTTGCTTTATACGTTGCACCGGCAACTGAAACAGTATCTTTATTTGCATCATATGCTTTTACCGTATTAGGTCCAATAAGGAATAAAGTTAAAATGCATAAAGTACTAAGAATGAATATAAATTTTTTCTTCATTATTATCCTCCTATTTTTATCATTCTTTTTACCTTCTTATTATACCATAATTTAATTAAAAATGCAAAAAATAAATATATTTATGAGAACTGTGATATAATATCACGTGCTAAAAGGAGCAAACTTATGGAAAAAACAATTATAGTTAAAAATTTGAAGAAAACTTTCATGATTTCTCGTAAACAAATGAAAATAGATCGTACTACAATTAATCGCAAAATTGCGGTTAAGGGTATAAGTTTTGAAACATATGCTGGTGAAATTTTTGGTTTACTAGGACCAAATGGAGCAGGTAAAACAACAACCCTTAGATGTATTGCTACATTAATTAAACCCGATGAAGGTACAATTCTTGTTAATGGTATAGATAATAAAAATGATATTAAGGTTAAAAAAGAATTATGTTTCTTAACTAATGAACTTAAACTAGAAGAACAAATGACACCAACTTATGCTTTTAATTATTATGCTAAATTCTATGATATTGACAAGGAAACTGTCAATAAAAGAAGAACAGAATTATTTACAAAGTTTGGTATTGATAAATTTGCAGAAGTAAAAATTAGTGATTTATCAACAGGCATGAAACAAAAGACCTCAATTGTTGTAAGCTTAGTAAATGATCCAAGCATTGTAATTTTTGACGAACCTACTAATGGTCTTGATATTTTAACTGCAAAACAAGTAACTGATTACTTACTTGAATTAAAAGAGCAAGGTAAAACTATTATTATTAGTACGCATATTATGAATTTAATTGAAAAACTTTGTGACCGAGTTGGAATTATCATAAATGGTAATTTAGTATTATGTGATACTGTTGAAAATATTTTAAATACTTCACCATCACATGATTTAGAACAAATCTTCTTTGATCTATATGTAAAAGAAGGAGGAAATGAATAATGAAAAATATGCTAAATATCGTAAAAAAAGAATTAGATAAAATATTTAAAAGTCCAAGATTAATATTTTCAACTTTTTTACTACCTGCTTTATTAATATTTGTAATGTATACTTTTATGGGCAGTAGTGCCAAAGAACAAACTAACAAGCAACTAAATCATGAATATACAGTTGTTATGTTAACTAAATCAGAAGAATTCAAAAAAATGATAAATGAAAGTTCTAACATTTTACCATTTAAGATTAATTTAAAAGAATATGATGGTAATGTTACTTTAGAAATGCTTGATAAGGATACAGAGCTATATAAAGAAATGTATGATTCTATCAAGAATGAAGAAACAGATTTATGGATTTATGTTCCCGATAATTTTGATAATATATCAACTGGCAACACTAAGGGTGAGGTAACCGTAACGATGTATACACATAGTAAAAATGAATTTTCATCTGTAATTCAAGGAACAATAGCAGATCTTATCAATACTCGCACGTCAGCTTTAAACGAATATAAAGTTTTATCAACAAGTAATGATATTGCTACAGAAAAAGAAAAAGGTTCAACTCTTATGGCTATGATGGCTCCAATGCTTATTATGACTTTCATTTTTGCGGGAGCATTATCAATCGGTGCTGATTCAATTGCGGGAGAAAAAGAAAGAGGAACAATAGCAACAATGTTGATGGCTCCAATCAGTAAAAATCAAATAATTATGGGTAAAGTTGTTTCCGCCATCATTATCACAATTATTGCATCAATTTGTTCATTTATAGGTTTAATGGCATCACTTAAAAATTATATTTCTGCCTTTGGAGAATCAGGTGTTGTTCTTAATTTAACAGCTGCTACGGTTATCCAATTATTTGTAATAATTATTTTAATTTCTTTAATTGCGGTTAGCCTTTTCTTGATTGCCTCAACCTATGCAAAAACAACAAAAGAAGCAACAATGTATGCAATGCCTGTTTATATCATAGGTATTATTAGCGGAGTATTTACCATGTTTAATAACTCAATGCCAACGGAAATTTTACCATATTTGATTCCTATTTATAATCTAACTCTTGGATTAAAAGGAATTTTTATGAATGAATTAACTTTTGGATATTTTATGGTAATTTTTGGTAGTAATATTGTATATTTTATATTAATAATTCTACTTGTAAGACAAATGTTTAAGAGTGAAAAAATAATGTTTAGTAGATAAAAAGGCTCTGTAAATAACTGATGGTATTAGAATTTAAAAAAAGTCTAAATATGCTAGG
>UQAI01000065.1 GCA_900538885.1 uncultured Mollicutes bacterium | reverse complement strand
AAACAAATTATGGATTATTTAGAAAAAACTTATAATGTTAAAACTGAATACTTTAATTTAGCTGATAATAGTAATAACTTACTTTTCTAAGCACTTGCAAAAAAATCAAAAATATTGTATAATTATTAATTGTAATTATAAAATAAAGAAGCAGATAGCTTAAGAAAGGAAAATGAGATATGTTTAGTTTAGCAAATGTGCAATTTGGTATGAATGAAGCTTTAGGAATTATAATATTAGTGATTTCAATTGGTTTATTAGTTTCTGAAATAAAAACTAAGAAAGCAGGCGACTTAATTACTAACGCCATAATTACAGTACTTTTGTTAGGTGTAAGTCTTTATAATTTAATTTCAATAGGCTTTAAAGCTAGTTCAATTATTGTAACCATATGTTATTGTTTAATTGTTTTAGTAACAATTGCCTATACAGTGATGTATATTTTACATTTTATTAAATTTAAAAAAGCAAAAAGTGAAGAAGTAATAGAACAAGAAGAAAATAAAGAAGAATAATATGTAGAAGGAGTATTTTATGAGCATTGATTATCAAGCCCTAAAAGAACGTCAAAAATATATTCGTAATTTTTCGATCATTGCTCATATCGACCACGGAAAGAGTACACTAGCTGATCGAATTTTAGAAAAAACTAAAACTGTAGATTTACGAGAAATGCGTGATCAACTGTTAGATAATATGGATCTTGAACGTGAACGTGGAATTACCATAAAACTTAATGCGGTGGAACTTGAATACCACGCTAAGGATGGAAATACATATTTATTCCATCTAATTGATACTCCTGGACATGTCGATTTTACATATGAAGTATCAAGATCGCTTGCTTCATGTGAAGGTGCAGTTTTGGTAGTTGATGCAGCCCAAGGAATTGAAGCTCAAACTTTGGCTAATGTTTATCTTGCTATTGACAATGACCTAGAAATTTTGCCGCTTATTAATAAGATAGATTTACCATCAGCTGATCCCGATGAAGTAAAAAGAGAAATCGAAGATGTAATTGGGTTAGATGCTAGTGAAGCAGTTCTTGCAAGTGCAAAAGAAGGAATTGGAATAGATGAATTGCTTGAACAAATCGTTGAGAAAGTTCCAGCTCCATCTGGTAATCCCGAAGATCCTGTTCAAGCTTTGATTTTTGACTCTTTCTACGATCCATATCGAGGAGTAATCCCTTCAATTAGAGTTTTTAATGGCGTTATAAAAAAAGGAGACCACATAAAAATGATGGCAACAGGTGCCGTATATGAAGTTTTAGAATGTGGTGTTAATACTCCTAAAGAAAAGAAAAAAGAATTTTTAAGTGCTGGCGATGTAGGATGGGTTTCAGCAAGTATTAAAGATGTTAAGGATGTCAGAGTTGGTGATACAATTACTACCCTTGAGCAAGAATCAAATATCGCGATGCCTGGATATCGACAACTAAATTCAATGGTTTTCTGTGGCTTATACCCAGTTGAGGCTAACCGATATGATGATTTAAAAGATGCTCTTGAAAAATTAAAATTAAATGATGCAGCATTAATATTTGAACCAGAAACTTCACAAGCCCTAGGTTTTGGTTTTAGAACAGGCTTTTTAGGCCTTCTTCATATGGATGTCATCGAAGAAAGACTAGAAAGAGAATACAAACTTGATCTAATTGCTACTGCTCCAAGTGTTGAGTATCATGTTTTACTCACTAATGGTGATAAAATTGCAGTTGACAATCCAAGTGAATTACCTGACTTTACCAAAATCAAGCATATTGAAGAACCATATGTTCATGCCACTATAATGGTTTCAACTGAATTTGTTGGAAATGTTATGGAAATATGCCAAAATAAACGTGGTACGTTTGTAGGAATGGAGTATATTAATGAAACTAGAGTAGTTTTAAAATATGATTTACCACTTACAGAAATTGTTTACGATTTCTTTGATCGACTTAAATCTACAACCAAAGGATATGCTTCATTTGACTACGAACTTGCAGATTATCGCGTATCCAACTTAGTAAAAATGGATATTTTGTTAAATGGTGATAAGATAGATGCCTTAAGTGTAATTGTTCATCGTGATTTTGCTTACAATAGAGGTAAGGCTTTAGTTCAAAAATTACGAAAACTAATTCCGCGTGAACAATTTGAAATTCCAGTTCAAGCAGCTATTAATGGCAAGATTATCGCTAGAGAAAATATTGCGGCACTACGTAAAGATGTTCTTGCTAAGTGTTATGGTGGGGACGTATCGCGAAAGAAAAAATTACTTGAAAAACAAAAAGAAGGTAAAAAACGAATGAAACAGGTTGGTAGTGTCGAAATACCACAAGAGGCCTTCTTAGCAGTTTTAAAAATTGATGATTAATAAGGAATTGGTACCCAGTTCCTTTTTTGACGTATTAAAATGACTACGTGATAGTCTTCGTAAAAGACAGCTTTTTCTTTTTTCTTTTCTTTTCTTAATTTTTTTGATATAATATTATAGGTGATATACATGTTAGGATTATATATTCACATTCCGTTTTGTCGTCACATTTGTCATTATTGTGATTTTTATAAAATGGTAGCTAGTGATTCTTTCAAATCTAAGTACATAAAACTGCTCCTAGAAGAGATGAAAATTAAAAAGCTTAGTAATTATCAGTTCGATACCTTGTACATCGGTGGTGGGACCCCTAGTGCTTTAAATTTAGATGATTTAAAGATCTTATTTAATTACTTGGATAAAAACATAAATTTAGCATCGCTTTCTGAATTTACAATTGAAGTAAATCCTGAAGACATTAATCTAGACTTATTACAACTTTTTAAGACTTACCATGTTACCAGAATTAGTATGGGAATACAAAGTTTTAAAAAAGAGATAATTGACTTTTTAGGACGAAATACTTATTTTGATTTTAACAATATTAAGACTAAGGTTGAATTAATCAAAAGTGTTGGTATAAATAATATCAATTGTGATCTTATCTATGCTGTTCCCAATGAAACATTAGATGATGTCATAAGTGATGTAAATCAGTTACTTGATCTTGATATTACACATGTTTCTACCTACTCACTAATTTTAGAAGACCATACAATTTTAAATAAATGGTATCAAGATAAAATATTTGAATTAACAAATGATGAACTTGATGCTTCGATGTATGAAAAAATCTGTGATAAACTGAAAAATCATAACTTTAAGCATTACGAAACAAGTAACTTTTCCATTGAGGGATATGAGTCAAAGCACAATTTGATATACTGGAATAATGAAGAATATATAGGCATAGGCGCAGGTGCTGCAACACATTTAAATCATGAAAGATATACAAACATTCGTAATATAGAAAAATACTATGATGGGGTTAGAAATAATAAACTTGAACTTGAAGATTATGAAATTCAAACACTTGATGATGAAATGAATGATGAAGTCATGTTAGGACTTAGAAAAATGGAAGGAATTAGTAAAACTAGTTTTCTTAAAAAATACAAAATTGATTTACTCGTAAAGTTTCCTATTATAATAGAACTTATTAGAGAAGGATTACTAGAAGAAACAAATGGTTATATCAGAATTCCTAGTCGCTATAGTTATATCGCAAACTACATAATAATTAAAATAATTTAGGAGTCTTTATGGATGAATTAGTAACAGAATATACGACATACCTTGCTAGTGAAAAAATGAAAAGTAATAATACTATTGAGTCATATGGTAGTGATGTTTTGAATTATTTATATTATCTACAAAATGTAAAAGGCATAACAAATCTTCAAAATGTAACAACAGAAGATGTAAAAAATTATTTAGCCTATTTAAAAAAAATGGGATATTCACCTTCATCTAGTAGTAGGGCACTTAGCACTTTAAAATCTTTTCATAAATTTTTAGTGCTTGAGCATTATATTAAACATAATCCAACTCTATCAATTAGTACCCCTAAAATAGATAAGAAACTTCCTAATGTTTTATCAGTAGAAGAAGTAATGATACTATTAAATAGTTTGAACGATGATACACCATATAATGCTAGAAATAGAGCTATGATTGAGGTAATGTATGGCACAGGACTTCGTGTATCGGAACTTGTTAACTTGAAACTTAATGAATTACATTTAACTAGTAAAATGATTTCAACTACTGGTAAAGGTAGTAAGGAACGTATCGTTCCAATTAATGACTATGCTTCAAAAGTATTAAGAGATTATATTGTAAAATATCGACCTGAACTTGTTAAAAATGGTAAAGATAATAATTTCATTTTCCTTAATAATCAAGGTCAACCCCTTTCTAGACAAAGTTTTTTCTTGATCCTTAAAAGACTTGCAAAAGATGCGGGTATTGAAAAAGAAATTTCGCCACATACTTTGCGTCATTCTTTCGCTACACATTTGTTAGAAGCTGGTACTGATCTTAGATACATTCAAGAAATGCTTGGCCATGAGAACATTTCGACAACGCAAATATACACACATTTAAGTAAACAAAAAATAAAATCAGTGTACAATAGTGCACACCCGAGAGGAGACAAGTAATATGAAATTTAAAAGAATTTTTGTAATAGTTACAGATTCAATGGGAATTGGAGAAGCTAAGGATGCAGCAAAATTTAATGATGTAGGTGCTAATACTTTCAAACATATTGCTGAAGGTATGCCTACCTTTAACGTTCCTAATTTAGAAGCACTTGGAATAGGAAATATTTGTGAAAACAAAATGGTAAAAAAAGTTGAAAATCCAAAAGGCGTTGTGGCTAAACTTCAAGAGGTAAGTAATGGTAAAGATACTCTTACTGGCCATTTCGAAATGATGGGATTAAAAGTAACTACTCCTTTTCCTTCATTTACTGAAACCGGTTTTCCCAAAGAGCTAATTGACGAATTAGAAAAATACAGTGGGCGCAAAATGATAGGTAATGTTGCAGCAAGCGGAACTGAAATTATGAAAGAATTAGGCGAAGAACAGTTGAAAACAGGGGCAATTATTATTTATACTTCAGCCGATTCAGTGCTTCAACTTGCAGCTAATGAAGAAATAATACCACTTAATGAACTATATGATATTTGTGCTTATGCCAGAAAAATAACTATCGAAAATCCTGCTTGGAAAGTTGGCAGAATAATTGCTCGTCCTTTTATTGGTCATTCTCGTGAAACATTTAAACGTACGACTAATCGTCACGACTATGCGTTAAAACCATTTGATCGTACTGTTTTAAACTTCTTACATGATGCAGGCTATAAAACCATATCAGTAGGAAAAATCTATGATATTTTTGATGGATATGGCATTGATGAATCACATCGTTCTATAAGTAATAATGATGGAATGGATCAAACTATTAAACTTTTGGATCAAGATTTTACTGGATTTTGCTTTACTAATTTAGTAGATTTTGATGCACTATATGGACATCGTCGTGATTTACCAGGTTATCATAAGGCTATTGAAGAATTTGATGTTAAATTAGGCGAATTTATGTTAAAAATGCATGATGATGATTTGTTAATGGTTGTTTCAGATCATGGTAATGATCCAATTCATCATGGTACTGACCATACAAGAGAAGATGTACCACTAATAATGTATCATAAGCATGTCAAAGGACATAATTTAGGTTGTTTAGAATCTTTTGCGGTAGTAGGCGCAACAATTTCAGATAATTTTAAGGTTGAAATGCCAAAAATTGGAAAGTCACTATTAGGAGAATTATAATGCGCGAACAAAGAATATTAAAATTTGATGACAAGACTAATATCGTATCATATCTTTGGTACGAAGAAAACAAGAAAGTAAAGGGCGTAATTGAAATATTCCATGGAATGGCTGAAAATATCTTAAGATATGATGATATGGCTAATTTTTTTGTCTCAGCGGGTTATATGGTAGTTGGTCACGATCACTTTGCCCATGGTGATTCCGCAAATTCAATTGAAGAAATTGGCGAAACTCTCGATTATGATTTTATGGATGCTATAATAAAGGCTATGAAACTAGTTAGAGATGAATATGATGATGAATTTAAAGGCGTTAAAAGATGTTTGTTTGCTCACTCTATGGGGTCAATGGCTGCTCAACGTTATATTCAAAAATATCCTAATGATTTTGATTACGTCGTATTGAGTGGTACTGATATCGGTGGTGGTAAATATGCATTTGGTAAACCTATCCTTAAACTTTGCTCAAGTAAAGATAAAATCAAATACTCCAATCTTGTATTAAAATTAACAACTGATGGTTTTAATAAACGTTTTAAAAACGATCACCCTAAGTATGGCTGGTTAAGCGTTAATAAAGAGAATATTAAAGAATTTGAAACTAACAAATACTGTGGTAAAGACTTTTCAGCAAACTATTTTTATTCAATGTCTAAGATGATGTGTGAGAATGTGAAACCTAAAAACCTTAAAAACATTAATCCAAACGTTAAAATTTTACTTTATTCAGGAATAGAAGATCCAGTTAGTCGTTATGGCAAATCGATTATACGTCTTGCTAAACTATATAAGAAATATAATTTAGACGTAACATATAAACTAATTGATAATGCTAGACATGAAGTGCATAATGAATCTGATGAGATAAAAAAACAAGTTTATGATATGATTATTTCATTTTATAACAAATAATATCATTAAATATAAGTAAAATCTATATATTTTAACTTTAATAAATCACGTAAAAACGCCAATTTAAGCTTAATTTAGCCTTATTTTTGACGTTTTTTATTTAAAACGAGTAATTAATCAATTTTAACACTAAAATCAAAAATAGGCTGTTTTTTGCCTTCATTTATATTTTGGATACTTTATTAGTATCCTTTTTTATTATATAAGTATCGAAAATTAAAAATACAAGTTAAAATAAAGGGCAAATTTAAAAGAATTAATTAAATATTAATAATTAATCATAATTAATGATAAATCAAAAAAAGGCCATTTTTGCCTTAATACATCTAAAATAACCCGTCTCAGAACGTTTGAAATTAAAAAAGACGAATAATTACTCATTTAAATGTTATCACAAAGGCTTATAAACTGCATTAAATGATTATTAATCTAGACTACACATTAATTAGTTTTATTCTAACTGAAAGCAAATCGATTAGAAAGTAGTTAATATTAAATGTAGAGCTACCAAAAATGACATGATGTGAGCAAGCAAAAATAGAAAGATGGAATAATTACTCGTACACAAAATATATGATGATCTGATAATATGCAGTTAAGATAACTGTTCTCTAAGCGTTTGAAATTAAAAAAGGTGAATAATTGACAATTCGAATTTTAGTTATGCAACATAGATTACTAGGCAACATATGATTTTATTTAAACACAAAAATAGTTATTAACAGGTTTATCCACAATTCAAATAGTTATCCACGTTTACAAATAATTGTTAATTTATTTCGGTTTTACTTTACTTTTTTATTGGTTAACATAATATATATTATAGGAAGTAAAACACACAAATGTAAAAAAGCGAAATAAAGCATTAAATAGTGTCAAATATCAAAAACGGAGTATTTATTTGTCGAATTCATCTTATTTTATTAAATAAACTATGCCATCTTAAAAAACATGACTATATTTATTAAGTGACAAAAAGTACCTTTTTTCGCATCTATTTCTTCTTATTAATAAATTATCAACATAGTTATAAACATTTGAAAATCAGCTTCTTTTAGCCTTATTTTAAATTCTAAGATT
>UQAI01000064.1 GCA_900538885.1 uncultured Mollicutes bacterium | reverse complement strand
TAATTAGTTAGTTATAGCTAACTTATGGGGGAATTATGAAAAAAATATACTTAATTCTTGCAATCATTAGTATTGTAACCGCAACATCTATTTTCCTACCTGCCATAACTAAGTCAGTAACAGTAGGTGATGAAACTATAAAATATGTTTATTATGGTTTTGATGTTACTTTTGGAAAAAGTAATATTCCTGATGCTACAGGAAGTACTTATGGAGCTAGTGTGACTACTAGTATTCCATTTTCCATTTTTGCATTTATAGCTTACTTTTTACCTGTGATAGTTTTAATTATTGAAGTATTACTTAAAAAGAATAATCAAACTGCTTTGGTTATACTATCATTATCATTTTTGATTTCTGCAATATTATTGTTAATCATCACAAGTATTACTAATATTAAAATAATAGTTGATAGTGGCAACTATTATGATATTCAAAAAGTTTCTTTCGCAAAGCTTAATTTTAGATTTAGTTATAGTACGATTATTGGTGGTATCATTTCCCTTAGTGGCTGTATATTAGCTGGCTTTAAAGGCATTGAAAAAAAAGGGGATGAAGCTAAGTGAAAAGAAAATATCAAGTAAAAAATATGATGTGTGCTAGTTGCGTGAGTCACGTTAAAAAAGCAGTCGAAAGTGTAAAAGGTGTAGAACTAGTTGAAGTTAATTTATTAACGGAAACAATGAATGTTATTTTTGATGAAAATGTTACAAATGATGAAGTAATTATTAATGCGGTAACCAAAGAAGGTTACGGTTGTAAAATCTACAAACGAGAAATAAAAGTTGATGATGCGAAAAGCTTGCTAAAAATGCGAATTAGAATTATTACTACTTTTATTTTAATGATGCTATTAATGTATGTAACAATGGGACATATGATAGGTCTTAAATTACCATTTGGTTTAGATAATATGGATAAAAGCGTTTATTATGCAATTGTTCAAATTATTATTTTGATTCCAATTGTTATATTAAACTTTTCATACTTTACAATTGGCTTTAAGAAATTATTTACTCTAAAGCCTAACATGGACTCGCTAATTGCTCTAGGAGCAACCACTTCAATTATTTATAGTTTATTTTCAACTGTTATGATTATTATATATACGGCCAGTGGTAATATGGATAAGATGATGCCATACCGTCATAATCTTTATTTTGAATCAGCAGGAACAATTTTAACTTTAATTACTATTGGAAAATACTTAGAAAGAAATAGTAAAAAGAAAACAACCGAAAGTCTTGAAAAAATTATGGCTTTAACTCCTAAAACCGCGATAGTGTTAAAGGGTGATGTAGAAGTTGAAGTTCCACAAGAAAATGTTATGATTAATGATATTGTTATTATTAAACCTGGTATGCAAATACCGGTGGATGGAATTGTTATTAGTGGTAATGGTACCATTAATGAATCGATTATTACCGGTGAAAGTATCCCCATTGATAAAACCACAAATGATAAAGTTATAGCAGGAAGTACCAATCTTAGTGGATACTTTAAAATGAGAGCTGAAAGTGTAAGCGGCGAAACCACAGTTGACCGCATCTTAGATTTAGTTGAAGAAGCCGCATCATCTAAGGCTCCAATATCAAGACTTGCGGATAAAATAAGTGCCATTTTTATTCCGGTAGTTATTACCATCGCCATTATATCAAGCATAATTTGGTTAATTGCTGGTAATAAGGATATGGCTCTAAATACTTTCATTTCGGTACTTGTTATTTCATGCCCATGTGCGTTAGGCCTTGCGACTCCAGTTGCGATAATGGTTTCAACGGGCAAAGCCGCCGAAAATGGTATTTTAGTAAAATCAGCAGAAAGTCTAGAATTGTGCCATAAAATAGATACAATTTTACTAGATAAAACTGGTACAATTACAAAAGGCATTATGCAAGTAAATAATATTTCAACAGAAATAAATGAAGATGAATTTCTTAAAGAAATAAGTATTACCGAAAGTTTATCAACACATCCATTATCAAAAGCCGTGCTTGATTACTGTACTAGTAAAAATGTTTCGATCATTCAAGCTGATGAAATTGAAATAATTCCAGGTAGAGGTTTAAAAACTAAAAAAGGAAATGACATTTATTATGCCGGTAATATGGAACTTTTAAATGAATTAAATGCTCACCATCATAAATTAGAAGAAGAAACAACGAAATTTTCCGAAAATGGTGAAACGGTAATATATTTTGTTAAAAATGATAAATATATCGGTTATGTATCCTTGAAAGATGAAATTAGAGATACCGCAAGTCTTGCGATAAAAGAATTTAAGGAACATGGTATTACCCCAGTTATGGTAACTGGAGATAACCATCTTACTGCCACTGCTATCGCAAACGAAGTTGGAATTACTGAAGTATACGCGAAAAAAACTCCAAATGAAAAAGCCATTATCTTAGGCGAACTTCAAGAAAAGCATCATTTAGTTGCTTTTGTTGGTGATGGTATTAATGATGCCGTTGCCCTAACTAAAAGTGATATTGGTATTGCGATTGGAACGGGAAGTGATGTTGCGATATCATCAGCTGATATTATCCTTCCTAAAAATGATTTAAGAAGTGTCAATACTTTAATAAGTTTAAGTAAAAAAACAATTAATAATATTAAGATGAATTTATTCTGGGCATTCTTCTATAATTCAATTGGTATTATTATCGCAACCGGATGTTTGTATCCATTATGGAAAATTAAACTAAATCCGGAAATCGCTGCACTAGCAATGAGCTTAAGTTCATTTTGTGTAGTCATGAATGCCCTAAGATTAAAACTATTTAAGAAGAAGGAGGCAAAGTAATGAAAAAAGTAATAACCATTGAAGGAATGCACTGTGATCATTGTGCTCAAAAAGTTACAAGTAGTTTAGAACAAATAGATGGAATTAAAAAAGTCAAAGTGCATTTAAAAAAGAAACAAGCCACAGTTGTATTAGAACATGATGTTGATAATAATGATATTACATCAGTAGTTAAAAATGCAGGCTTTGAAGTAATTGAAATAAAATAGGAGGAATAAAAAATGAAAAAAGTATTAGGTGCTTTAATAGCAGGTCTAACATTAACCTTCAATAGTGCATACATTACCAATGTAGAAATGGTAAGAGAAGAACAAATGAATTCAAATGTGTTATTCCAAGAATATAAGATGGATACATCATATATTGCGAATGACCAAAAAGTAACAAGAAATGTTTACACATATACTTTAACTAAGTCAGAAGATGTTCATCTTGCAACATGGACATATGCAAGTAAAGAGGGTTATTCTTTACGTTCATTACTTGACATTGCTAGAAATTATGAAGAAAATCACCCAGGTTGGATTGTACTTGGTGGTGTAAATGCTGAAGGATATTATGAAGGTGAACTTACTAATGCCTTTGTCCAAGATGGCGATGTAATTAGAAAAGATGTAAGTGCTGAAGTATTTAAAGAATTAATTGGCTTTAAAAAAGACGGCTCACATGTTATCAAACAAATTCCAACCGCATCAGCATATCCAGCTTTAAAAGTTAATGATCATAGTTATGATATTACAAGAATTAATGAATTACCTGAAAATGGGGGAATTAGTTTATTAACTAAAGACCTTGCCAAAACACTTAATATTAGTCAATATACAGTCATTGAAGCTGATTATACAATGTACCGTAAATCATCTAAATTTCCTGGTGGAACTCTAAGTGGTAATAATCTTGGTATTTTCGTAAAGGGAACTTCAAAAGGCATTGCTAATATCGCCGAAATTAGTAAGGTTGATAATGGTAAGTTCTATCTTGTAACTAATAACCAAACAGTTGTAAGTGAATTTGAAAAAAATCCAGTTACTCAAGTTAAATGTCAATATGATTATACTGATGAATTTAAAGATGTAGAATCAATGGTTGGCTATATGTACAAGTATGTTGAAAATGGTGAAGTAATTCCAGCAAGTTATGTTGATACTAATGATCACGGAGATCAAGTAATATATGACTGTGCATATTATAAAACAACTTCTAAAGAACGTTGTGGTATTGGTTTTACAGATGATGGTAAAATCGTATTATTAACTACTAACACTGGTAAAGGAGGCCCTACTCAATACGAAGTTGGTCAAATGTTTAAATCATTTGGTTGTAATAATGCTTACCAATTTGATGGTGGTGGTTCAGTTACTTTTATTAAGCGTAATGAACAAGGTGAATTAGAAATGCTTAATACACCTGGAGATGGACATATCCGTTCTATTATGTCTGGCTTATTCATTGTGGCTAAAGATCCAGGATATGCTCAATCAGTAGTTGATTCAACTTCATCATCAATTACTTTCAATCTAGATACTACAGAATATGCATCACAAATTACTAATGCTTCAATAACTTATAATGGAACAACATTTAAAGATGAAAATGGTCAAATAACCGTAACTAACCTTGATCCAAATACCGAATATGTATTTGATATTACTTATACTGCCGATGGTAAAACTTGGACAACTGAAGTTAAAGGCCAAACTAAAAAGTATAAACCAGGTGTTTACTTTACGCCGACAAGCAAAGGCTTTGATGTAAGTATCAACGAAAATGATAAAACTCTTGCTTTAACCAAAGTAACAATTAAAGTAGATGATAAAATTTATGAAGTAGAAGACTTAAAAGAATTAATTATCAATGATTTAAGTAAAGGTTATACATATGAAGTATCATATACATATACATATGAAAACAAGAATACTAATAAAGAATACACCGAAACATCTGAAGTACAAATGCTTTCAACATTAAGTTACTCTAAACCAGAAGTTACGGAATTCAAACTTGAAAGATACACCAAAAATAGAATTATGATAAGATATAACATTGCCGATGAAGATGATTTAGTTACAAAATATTATCTTGATGTCAATGGTAAAACTTATGAATTAACAACTAAAAATGGTGTGTATGCTATTAGTGATGTTAATACGGAAACAACAAATTATGAAATTAAATTAGTTGTTGAATACACCCTTGAAAATCGTCCTCAACGTATGGAATCTCAAACTGTCAAAATTGAAACTGAACATGTTCATGACTGGATTCCTGCCACAACAGAAAAACCTAAAACATGTAGAACTTGTGGAGCGACAGAAGGTGACCCACTACCTAAAAAAGAAGAACCTAAGGGTGGATGTACAAAAACTAATGTAGTACAAATTATCACAGCTATTTCTCTAGTTTCACTTAGTGTTTATCTACTTAAGAAAAAACAATTTTAACAATTAAATTATTAAAGCTATAAGACTATTTGGTTTTGTAAAATTAACTTTATTTTTTATATTCTAAAAATATTACTACAGTTTATATAATCAGATAATCAAATTAAAGAGCATATTGAAGGTTGAAACCTATAAATATGCTCTTTTAATTTTTGATAACTGCAACACAAAGTTATAATTAGATATGGAGTTTTTTTTCAGCATTTTTGTACAAAACACATAATAATTTTTTAATGTAAAACAATTAGGTTCAGTTATATTGACATTTTAAAGTTTAGATTATTTTTAGAAATAATTGTTAAAAAATTTATAAATAGGAAAATTTAATTGACATTAAAAAAATAATTTGATACAATAATACTGTTAACATTAAGAATAAGGATGTGATGTTATGGATAGTGACAATCCTTTACTAGAACCTTTTGTTGGTTATGACGCTGTTTATAAAGACTTATTTAAAAAAAATGCAGAAAAATATTTTGATGAATTAGTCAAAAAAGCTAATGTTGAAGTAGATAAAAATAAAACCACTGTTAACGAATATAAAATTAAAACAACAAAAATTAACAACTTAAAAAAACTTATATGTAAAGAAAAAGGATTAAAGTTTTTTTTAATTTTTACAATGGTTTTATTCATAATATCAGTCTTTGCTATTATTATTGCGACTGCTTATGAATTTGTTCATTTAATTATGGGAGTTGTCGTTTCTATTGTTTCTATAACTATCTGTATTTTATTTTTATTACTAATTATAAAAAAAATAAATCCTAAAATTAAGTCTTTTGATGAATTAAAATGCAAATTAGAATCAGAATCAAAATCATTATTATCTACAGCTTGGGAACAATTAGCTCCTTTAAATGCTATATATGATTGGAATATTCCTGGCAAATTAATTACAAAAACCATACCAATTATTGAATGTGATGAATATTTTGATATTAAAAAGTATCATTATTTTCATGATAAGTTTGGATTGCAACCAAATACTGACAAAAATGTTTCAACGTATTATTGTATGTCAGGCTCTATTTTAGGAAACCCATTCCTTGTTTGTAAGGATTTTAAGCAAACATGGATTCAAAAACAATATGATGGCTATTTAAAGATTAGTTGGATTGAAAAAATTAAAACTGATAAAGGATATATAACCGTAACTAGACATCAAATATTGCATGCTTCAGTTACTCGTCCAGCCCCATCATATAACTATCAAACATATTTAGTCTATGGAAATGATGCAGCCCCAAATTTAAAATTTTATCGTAGTCCTAGTGGTGTTAATGGAAAGGATAAAAAACAAATTGAAAAAATGGTTCATCAGGGAGTTAAAAAACTTGACAAGAAAGCTAGAAAAGCAGTAATTAATAATGAAACTTACACAAGACTTAATAACGATGAATTTGAGGTGCTATTTGGAGGAACTAATAGAAATAATGAAGTCCAATTTAGATTGTTATTTACGCCACTTGCTCAAAACAACCTTTTGGATATTATAAAAAATCCTACTCCATATGGTGATGATTTTTACTTTGAAAAAAATTTAAGAATAAATTATATTCAATCACAACATTCGCAATATTTTGATTATTATGCTAATCCAACTAAGTTTGTGCATTACGATGTTGAGTATGCAAAGAAAAACTTTGTCGAATACATGACTAAATTTTTTAAAGGTATTTACTTTGATTTAGCACCATTAATGAGTATCCCTCTTTACCAACAAACTAAAACTCGCGACTATATTTATGGTGAAAATTTTGATACAAATATTTCAACTTATGAGCATGAAGCAATCGCCAATTCGTTTAATATTGATTACTTGAAACCTGATGAAGCTGCTACACCAACTATATTAAAAACCACATTTATTAATAAAGTGGGAAAAGCAGATAGTGTAAATATTGATGCTTATGCATTTGATGCTCAAGAACGTGTAGCCTATGTTCCGATTTTGGGTGGAGATGGATATTTTCATGATGTTCCTGTACATTGGATTGAATATGTTCCTGTTGAAAAAAAGTCTAGAATGATTATTGAAGAAAAAAATAGTTCTAGGTATGAATTTAATAATCTAATTAAGAATGGCAAGTTTACTAGTATTATCAATAGATTTTCAAATGAAGGTGCCTGCTTATATGAGCGTGGTTTATTTGCGATTTTATTAAATAAAGAGATTTCTAACAGCGATATTGATATTATTAATTCAAGTTATATAAAAAGTAATACTCAAACAAATATTTTATTTCAAGAAAAAAGCATGAGAGAGTGTAAAAAAAGAAATTAGTTGATACTTCAAATTCTAAAAACATCCAAGAATTAAATAATGAAGACTTTTAAAAAAAAGTAGTAAGAGTCGAAGAACATAATAAGTTATTAAATGAAAAAATAAATATAAATGATGAAAAACAATAAAGATGATAAATCAAACAAACAGAAAGGAAATTATAAATATGGCAAATTTATTAGATGAAGAAGCTAGTTCTATTAGAGAAGAAGGAAAAGACATTAATGTTATTGCTAAGCAATTACCTGTTAAAGTGGGAGTTGGTTCAACAATATTTGAGGTTTTATTATGGGTTTGTGGAATAATCCCAGGAGTTATTTTTTTAATTATGAAGATTAAGGCTGGGACTTATTTGAGGCAATTAGAGCAAAAAATTCAACATGATGCATCACAAATTGATAACTATTTGGAACAACGCGTCATTATTTTGTCAAATTTAGCTAAACTAATTGATAAAGCTGTGACTTTGGATAAAGATACTTTCACAGCTATCGCTGAAGCTCGTTCAGGTAAACATATTAATGATGGCAATGAAATGTCTGAATCAGCAGCCAAAGCTGATGTAGTTGAAGCAAAGTTGAATTTAGCTTTTGAAAATTATCCAGAATTAAGAGCACATCAAGAAATTGCAGATGCAATTCAACAAAATTCATATTTGCAAAAAGAAATTACTGCAGCACGCGAACAATATAATGATACAGTAAATGCATGGAATAGAGAAATACAAATATGGCCAACAAAAATGATTGTTGCAGCTAAAAATGGTTATACAACAAGAATTCCATTCATTGCTTCAAAAGAAGTAAAGGAAAAAGCTAGATCCGTATTTTTTTAGATTATTCTAAATGTTCAATTTCACATATTTATGTTAAATAATAAGCCTAGTTAAGTATTAGAAATATTGTTTTTATGATTGTATTGTGCTACATATTCTGTAGCAAAAAATAAAAAACTTTATACAAAAAATAAAAGGCCTATAAAAACTTTTGAAGTTTTAGGATAAAAATTTATAAATTATTTTAAAAGATTTTACAAGACCATAATATTTCATTGTTAGAACTAATTTTTGTATTACCATTAATTATTCTATATCAAAAAGCATCAAAATCGGAATAATGAAATCCGATTTTTTTCTTATTTTATAGAATTTGTTTTTATCTTTTACAAAACTATTAGATAGTTTTATACGAGTGACTTGATTAATAATAAAAGAATT
>UQAI01000063.1 GCA_900538885.1 uncultured Mollicutes bacterium | reverse complement strand
TATTTATATATTTTATTTCTTATTTCTTTAGCATTTTCCAAATTTATTATTTTTTAAAGGAGAATGACATGAGAAAACAATTAATTAGATTTATTGCTGAAGTGAGTATTTTTACCGCTTTAGGCCTTGTACTTGATTTTGTGGCTGGATTAATCAGTGCAGCTATTTGGAAAAATGGTGGTTCAATCACCCTTGCAATGGTACCAATTATTATTATGGGGTACAAATATGGTTTGAAAGGAGGATTAACTACTGGCTTGTTAATTGGAACTATTCAATTATTTTGGTCTGAATATCTAATAACAGTTCCCCAAGTATTATTAGACTACATTGTTCCAAATGTTGTAATTGGACTAGTTGGTGCTGTAGCAAAGCCTGTTCAAAACACAAAGGGTATTATTCAAATATTAATAATTGTTGGATCAATTTTTGTGGTATGTGCCTTAAGACTCGCAAGCCTTGTTGCATCTGGTGTGCTATACTGGGAAGCTGGATATGGTTACTCAATCACATATAATGGTACTTACACAAGTATAAGTATGGTTATTTGTATGGTTGTTGTAATTGTATTAATGAAGACACTACCAAAGAAATATTTAACTGAATAATATATACTAAAAAGGATTGATAATTAGAAGTGTTAATTTCTAACTACAATCCTTTTTTGTTATTTTTCTTCAAGTAATTGTTCTAGTTTATCTACTAATTCATCCATACGATTAACAACTGCCATGAATGTTTCTTTCTTCGTAAAGTCAACACCAGCATCACTTGCTTGTTTAATTGGGTACTTAGAACCACCTGATCTTAATAAATTAACATACTTTTCCATTGCTTCTGGTTCTTTACTACTTACACTTTGATATAATTTAAAACTTGCTGCAAAACTTGTTGCATATTGATATACATAGAAAGGTGTATAGAATAAGTGAGGAATATATGCCCAAACATATTGTTTTACTTTTTCTTTTGTAATATCTAAACCATAATATTTTTTATATAGGTCAATCATTATATCAGATAGTACTTCATGATTAATTGGTTGATCGTTTTCTATTAATTCATGAGCTTTTAATTCATATTCAGCAAATAATGTTTGACGATAAAAAGTACCAACAATATTGTCTATTGCTTTTTGAATTACCATAATTTTTTCATCTTTTGTGGCTGTTGGTAATTTTAAGAAATAGTCTAATAAAGCATGTTCATTAAATGTTGATGCTATTTCCGCAACAAAGATGGTGTAATCTTGTAACATTGGTGGTTGGGTTTCAGCAGCATACATTGAATGCATTGAATGACCTGATTCATGGGCAACCGTAAACACACTATCAAGTGTACCATCATAATTTAATAAAATAAATGGGTGAAGATTAACTGAACTTGATGAGTATGCACCTGTTCTTTTTCCTTCTTGTTCATAAACATCAACAAAACCATCTCTTAAAACTTCTTTGGCTTTAGCCTTAAAATCTTCTGGAAAGTTTTGAAGAGAATTAAAGAATAATTCTTTAGCTTCTTCATATGTATATTTCTTGTTTGAAGATGCTAGTTCCATAAATCTATCATAAGTATGATAATTTTTTAGATTTAAGTATTTTTTACGTAATTTAATATACTTTTTTAATCCTTTATTATATTTACTTGCAACATCTACTAAATTATAATAAACTTCTAGTGGTATATTGTCACCATATAAATGTGCTTCAAGAGAACTATTATAACCTCTTGCTTTTGCAGTTGCTTGATCAGCTTGTAATACAGTGTTATATATCGTCGCATAAGTTGTTTTATGTTTTTCATATGTATCAAAAACTGCTTCAAAAATCTTTTGACGATCCTTTGCATTTGTACAGTCGGTAATTAAAGAACGGTAATTGCCAGGAGTTACTTTAACTTTTTCTTTAGTTGATAGTTTCACCTCTTCAAATTTACCATCTCCCACCGCAATACTACTATAAAGTTCACTTCCTGCACTTGTTAATGGAGCATAAATTGATAACAATCTTTCACTATTTTCATCTAAAATGTGAGCTGCATTACGGAATATCTTTTCAAAATAAAACTTAAATTCTTTTAGTTCAGGGTACATACAAAGATATTCTTCCACTTTTTCTTTCCCAAGCTTAATAATTTCAGGTGATTCAAATGAAGTAGCTTCACTACAGCTATATATTATCATTCTACATTTTGCAACATCAGCCGCATTTTCTACATTCTTTTTATTTGCATCACTTTTAAGTGAAACGTATTGATATATTTTTGAAGCTTCTATTTCAAATTTTTTTATTAGTAAATAATAATTTTTAAATTGTTCCGCTTCATGTAATCTTCCTTTAAAGTTAGCAAATAATGTTACAAACTCTTGTAATTTTTCAAAGGCTTGTTCAAATTCTTCTTTAGTCTTAAAATGATATGTTAAATCCCAATTCATAAATTCCTCCTAATTGATTTTTTTATAATTTTATCATATTATTAAAAGTTATGCATAAATTATGAGAAAAAAGATAAGATTTTCATCTTATCTAAAACTTTAAAATAAACCCAGATGAGCCGTTATCACCATGCGCCACCGCATGTTCTTCTAAGGTGGTAGACTTGAGATTACATTTTAGGATTCCTACCCGCAGCAGGCTTTCGACACCACATAATCATTGTCCCCTATATTTTTTTGTTCGGGTCGCCAATTTTGTGAAAAAGCGAACTCCCCAGGCACTTTTATTATATCATAAGTTGGTCGTGACTTCAAGAGAAATAATTATGAAAATATTAACATTTATTTACATTTTATTTGCTTGAAAAATGCGTTATCTTAAAAGTGTGGTATAATAGTATTTGGTGAATAAACATGGAAAAATATCAAGAAATAGAACGTAGTATCATAACAAAATTTAGACCTACAATTTGGCGTCTCTTCTTACGTGCCATTGAAGAATATCAAATGATTGAAGAAAATGATAAGATTGCTGTTTGCATCTCTGGAGGTAAGGACTCAATGCTACTTGCTAAATGTATGCAAGAATTAAAAGCCCATGGCAATATTAATTTTGAATTAGAGTTTATTTCAATGGACCCAGGATACAATAAAGAAAATAGGTTATTGCTTGAAGAAAATGCTAAAACCTTAAATATTCCTCTTACAATGTTTGAAACAAATATTTTTAATGTTGTTAATAATATCAGTGAATCGCCTTGTTACTTATGTGCAAGAATGCGTAGAGGTTACTTGTATGCTGAAGCCAAGAAACTAGGCTGTAATAAAATTGCGCTTGGTCATCATTTTGACGATGTAATTGAAACAATATTAATGGGAATGCTATATGGTTCACAAATTCAAACTATGATGCCAAAACTACATAGCACTAATTTTGAAGGAATGGAATTAATTAGACCACTTTATCTTGTGAAAGAAAAGAACATTATTAATTGGGCTAAAAGTAATGATTTAAGATTCCTTCAATGTGCTTGTCGTTTTACTGAAAATATTGAAGTAGCTCACAATTCTAAAAGAAAAGAAATTAAAGATTTAATTAATAATTTACGCCAAGTGTATCCTAATGTTGATATTAATATTTTTAGGAGTGTTCATGATGTTAATTTGAATACCTTAATAGGATATCATAATGATACAATGTCTTATAATTTTTTAGATGATTATAAAGAAAAGAAAAAATAACAATATAAAAAGGTATACTGTTAGTAGTAATAAATCTACTATGCAGTATACCTTTTTTTTAGTCTGTTATATCGTACAATTGATCAATTTGAATAATTGGATTCAATCTATTATCTTTTTCCTTTATTTGTAGTGATATATAATCTTTTAATTCACATGGCTTTACTTTATATTTAATAGGTACACTAATATCAAAAAGAATATTAGTATGAGTTTGTCCATGTACCACTCTAAAATCATGAATTGAAAGGTTAGGATCGTAATCATTAACAATTTTTAAAACCATATATTTTAATTCTAACGTTTTAGGATCTGTAATATCAATTGGATCCATATGAATGACTAAATCAATATTTTTTTCCATCCTAAAGTCTCTTTCAATATTATCAATAATATCATGTAATTCTAAGATATCACCCTTACTTGATACTTCCGCATGAATGGTTGCGAAAACTCTATTTTGTCCATATGTATGCACAACCAAATCATGAACACCAAGAATACACGGATATGAGCGAACTTTATTACATATCATATCTTTATACTCTTTTGATACATTTTCACCTATTAATGGATTCATTGTATCCTTTAACATTTTAATACCTGATATTACAATAAAAATAGAAACAATTACTCCCATATATCCATCTAGTGCAATACCACTTAAATGATAGATAACTGTACCAACAATTACCACGCTTGTCGCAATACAATCGTTTAGGCTATCTTGAGATGAAGCAATTAAAGCTGTTGAATCAATATCTTTACCATTTTTTCTATAAAAAATAGACTGCCAACATTTAATTAAAATTGATATACTTAATATTACATAAATAATTGGGGTAATTTCTACAGCACTTGGATGTAGTATTTTATCGAATGAACTTTTAAATAATGTTAAACCAATAATTAAAATAATAAATGATACAATGACTCCTGTTAAATACTCAATACGCTGATGTCCAAATGGATGATTTTCATCAGCCGGTTTGGAAGACAATTTAAATCCAATCAATGTTATTATTGATGAACCAGCATCAGATAGATTGTTGATTCCATCAGCCATAATGGAAACACTACCACTAAGAAAGCCAGCGAGAATTTTTATGATGCATAAAATGCAATTACTAATAATACCAACTATTCCTGATAATGTTCCATATTTTACTCTAACTTTTGAATCACTTGTATTTTTATAATCTTTAATGAATAATTTTAGTAATAATTTTCTCACGTTATTCCTTCTTTATTACGAAAACATAATGTTAAAAGCCCATTTAATTATATTATGTTCATACATTATTTTCGCAATAGATTGTTCTTCTTTTTGTTCTTCGGTTAATTTTAGAGTGTTCATAATCCAATTCGACATGTCACCAGGTATTGACATTAGGAATGTTAGGACATAACAAATTACACCTATAAATAATAATGCAACTAACACACCTAAACCAAGACCAAGTAAACGATTAGCAAGTCCTACAATTGGGACTTTATTAATGTTTTTGAATAATCTTTGTACAATAGAAAGCAAAATCATGATAATTATAAATACAATGATATATGCGATAATAGTACAAACAAAGAAGCTCATCCCCTTACCCATATATCTAGCTACTGTAATGGTTTCGCCATCTTCTATTTCAACTTTATCTACTAAAACATTTTTAATATATGTTCTTAACACTTGAGGTATTTTCGAATTCTCAAGTTGTTGGTCTAATTGATTATCAATAAATATTTCTTTATTTTCTTTTGTTAATTCATATTTAAATGTTTCACCTTTTTCTATTAAATAATTTTCAACTTTATCAGTAATTCCTGTTCCCATCTTAGTAGTATTTAAAGCACTACCCATTGGTTTACATAATAATGAGGCTAGAATTATAGCCACAAAACCCTTTAAAAGGCCAACTAGTAAAGCTAGGAATCCCCTAAAGTATCCAACAATACATGAAACAATAATTATAACAATAAATGCAATACTTAGTACATCAAACATTATTTTTTCTTCCTTTCTATTTTATTCTATTTAAATCAAAAACAAGTTTACGATAAAAAGCATCACCAATTTGAAGGTATCCATCCATATTAGGATGAACTCCATTTACCCCTATTAACTCTGTTGTTTTACTACGAGCATTAACTGGTGTTAAAACTGAAGGCATATTATATTCACTATCAAATTGTCCTTTAGTATCCACATAGTCAGTATATGATGAAAACTCAGGATCGTTACATAGTTCTTCTAATGCTTCATTGTAATAAAACGCTGAAGAAATTGTTCCAAAAGTATCATGATATGGACCTGTGGCTCCATAGTTTGCGGCTATACCACCATTAACTGAACATATTTGAATACCAAGAAGCGTTACTTTCGCAAGTGGATATTCCTTATGAATTTTTCTTAATATTATTTTCGCATAATCAATATGATGAGAGAAATCATGATTATACGGAACATATAGACCATTCCATGTAAGTAATATATATATTAAATCAGGAATTCTAAATTTATTTTGCTTCATATAGTTTTTAAAACTAATATCGTTTTTATCTTTATTCCAAAATGGATTAGTTTTTTCATATTCATATGACTCTATTTTTAATTCCTTTTGATGTTTAGCATTGGCCACATGTTTAAGTGTTTTACCAAGATTTGATAACATACTTACATTATTAGGGCTTCTTTTAAACTTTAGTCTTGTTGCTTCAATCGTTTCAAGAATCCAAATATAACCATTGCTTTGCCATAAACTATGTTGATCTTCCTCTGTCATTTGGTGTTTAGTTGTAATCCAAACACTAGAGGTTAATCCAATATGATCATTTGTGCAATATGATTTCCAGGTCCATCCTCCATAGCCTTCATATCCGACCTCATGTCCCGATGCATCTATTTTGCATGTTCCCATAAAATTCAAAACATCACCATAGTTTAATCCTTTAGGGTTTTCTTCATTTAAACATACCCTAGTATATCCTACTTGTGGCCAAACACCATTAACAGTTAAACTATCACCAATGCATAAAATATTTATTTTTCTATCAGGTTTATTTGGTTTTTCAACAATTAATGTTGTTTCACCTTCATCTATTACATTATTATCATTGTCAATTAATTGAATTTTTAAACTATAACTTCCAACTTCATTTTCTTTTGGTGTATATGTAAAATATCTAGGATAAGGATTTCCCTTAGGGCAACTAACTAAAATGTAATATTGATATGGATTATGTAATCTAATAACTCCTCTATAAAATAGTTCAAATTTATCACCTACTACTAGGTTATATTGTTTAGCTAAATATATATACTTCATCTTTTACTCCTCTTCCTTTATACACTTATTATTATAAACTTATTTTAAAATGAAGTGATATAAGTTATCTTATATCACGCTATCTTTCTTATTCAGTATAATTCCATTTAACTGGGCGATTACTCATATTCCAACCTGTTTCCCAAGTTGATGGTTCTGCAGGATGTTCTACATATATTGTAGCATCACTACATGCATAACAAGCTCCAACCTTTAGTGTCACAACAGATTTTGGAATATATATCTTTTTAAGTTTAACACACCACGAGAATGCATATTCCCCAATGTATGTTATATTTTCAGGAATAATTATCTCTAATAAACTAGAACACATATTGAAAGCATTACCTCTAATTTCGCGTAATGATTTAGGCAATGTGATATGTTCAAGAGCACTACACTCTCTAATTGCGTATTCACCTATTATTTGTAAAGTATCAGGTAAATTTAATTCTATTAAACTAGTACATTCAGATAATGCATATTTTTCTAATGTATGAACACCACTTGGAATTGTCAACTTTGTTAATACTTTGTTACCTTTAAAACATGCACCACCAATTACTTTAACATCTACACCATTAAGTGTGCTTGGAGTTGTAATTTCTGTACTATTTCCATAATAATTGCTCAACACTAATTCACCATTTTGAGTGAAATATTCATATTCACCATCCAGTACAATACTTTCAATATCAACACCTAAGTGAATAAATGCATGTTGCTCATCATACCATGTTTTACTCCAATTATTATTTACTTCATTTGCTTCTAAATAAATAACTTTTACATTACGTAATGCATATGCTTCTATTTCTTTAACACTGCTTGGAATAATTACTGTAACTAGTGATGTAGCCTTATAGAATGCAGCTTCTCTAATTATTGAGACAGTATTTGGAATTACTACTCTAACTATTGTTTTATTTTCATAAAAGGCTTGTTCACCAATTTCTAAAACTGGTAAGCCATTATATTCACTTGGAATTACTACATTTGTTTTGTTACCATTATAACCAGTTACACTATAACCTTCGCCATTAGAAAGTTTTTCAAAAGTATAGTCTTCTAAGTTCAATCCTTCAACTACCTGAATTGTAACATTACATTTAAATGATTTATAAGTAATCTCTAATACATGAGTACCTACTTTATTTACTTTGTCAAGGCCACTTGTTATCATGTCTTCGTTTACTTTTATATCAATAACTGAACCATCACTATATGTAACAGTTATACGTAACTCACTAGCATCAAATTTATTTTCTTCAAATACTTTATTACAATCTTCATTTACTTCAACACTTCTAATAGTTCTTTCTGTAATTTCAACTTCAACTTCACATTTAACATTTTTATATGTTATTTCTAAAATATGCTTGCCTGCTTCATTTATTTTGTCAAGGCCTTTTGTTATCATTTCTGATGTTACAACTACTTTATCAATTGTATTATCACTATAATTTACATTAATCACAATTTCACTAACATCAAATTCGTCAATCATAAAAGTTAAATTTGATTCTTGATTAACAGTTATACTTGTAATTTCTTTATTTGGTGTACAACTTGCCATTAAACAAATACCAAATAGCAATACAAAGAAAAATAATTTATTTAATTTTGTCATAGTTATACCTCACTTTTTTATTTCACATATTATTGTACCATTATTTATCTTTTTTCGCAACCCTTTAAATAATTATAGTTTTGTTTCTACTTCTTTTCATTCATTATATATATATTCTCCTATGACTTTTCCTCTACACATAAGTTTTAAACTGTCTCCTATTAAATCTCTACGCCATTAAATTAATTTATGATATTGTGAAGTTATACAATAATACACCCATGTTTTATCATATATGAGTTTTATTTTCAAAAATTGATTTAAATTTTTATGTTAAAAGGTAAGTCTACTTTTTGAAATAAACTCACCTAATTTTTAATTTAAATATCTTTTTTAACAATTGTAATTAATTCTTCAATTGAAGGTAATTCATTTTGCAAGTTTTCTGGTAAGTAATCTTTAATTCTGTATTCACTTACCCCCATTGGTTTATTCATATCTCTTAGAGTATATTCAGCAACAACATTATTTTTATGTCTACATAATAATAAACCAATTGTTGGATTATCATTTACTTCTTTCACTTGTTCATCAATTGCAGTTAAGTAAAAACTTAACTTACCTGCATATTCTGGTTTGAATTCGTCAATTTTTAATTCTATAACAACATAACATTTTAATTTAATATTGGAACAAAGTTAGCGTTATCACTCTAACTCAAACACTTAATGTTTCTTTTAAAAGACAATACTTTCACCAAGTAT
>UQAI01000062.1 GCA_900538885.1 uncultured Mollicutes bacterium | reverse complement strand
AATTACTTATTGGTATGATGATCATAAAACTCACAAGCGTGTTACTGTTACTGAATATGTTTTTGATCTTTTCGCTAAAATCGTCCGTCACATTCCTAATAAACATTTTAAAACTATTAGATATTATGGATTATACGCTGCTAAAAATCATCGTTATTCTTCCTATTATGAAAAGCTTCATAAACTAGAAAAAATTCACGCTTTAATGCATCGTAACACTTGGAGGCTTAATTTGATTGATCATTTTAATTATGATCCCATTTTGTGTGAATGTGGGCATCTAATGAAAAAAACTTATCGATTTACCCCTATTAGAGGAAAGGATGATGAATGGCATAAAACGTTCTTTGGTGAACCAGAACCATTTAAAAAAGCAAACTGGGAACACTTTACAGGATATTGTTAAGCAGCGTATTGATAATGAAACTAGAATGGTTATTGAATACTTTGAAGCCCATAATATACCTTATCATATGGTTAATGGCATCGCTATTAGAGATGATGATACAAAACCTCAAAAACAAAAGTTTGTTAATATGACTTGTATTAGATGTAACAAAACTGATGATATGCCTTATGATATTTATATGGAAATGCTTGATATCTAGGACTTATATGAGGAGTCAGAATATCTGAAAATAGAATGTATCTATTGTAATAAAGGAACTATGATTCCTACAAGTCACTTGAAGAAATAATATTACAACAATTAATTCACACTTTTTTAATAACAGTACCTGAAAAAATTTACTAAGTGGTTCTGGTTTTAATTATGTAATATACTTTTAAAGTCCTCTATTAGGACTTTTTTTGTTGTCAACCACAAAAATGAAATTGCCTTATAAATGAAAAAAGAACTATTCACAACTTTATATCAATAGTAAAAACTACAAATACTAGCGAAAATAGTTTATTTTTTAATTACTAAAATGGCAGGACTAACTGGATTCGAACCAGTGATCACAGGGTCAGAACCTGTTGCCTTACCACTTGGCCATAGTCCTATTTCAATCTACACAATTGTGTAGATTTATTTAAATATGCGAGTTGCCTCTACTGCTTTTTTCCAACCATTATAGAGGGTTTCTCTTTTTTCTTCGCTCATACGAGGCATAAAGATTTGATTAATTCGTTGTAATCTTTTTAGTTCAGCTTTACTTTCCCAAACATTTAATGCAAGACCGGCAAGATATGCAGCTCCAAGAGCAGTTGTTTCTAGACTTTCGGGCCTTACTATTTTGCAGTTTAGTATATCAGCTTGAAATTGCATTAGATAGTTATTAATGCTAGCACCACCATCAACACCGAGTGATGTTATTGGGGTTTTCGCCTCTTCTTTCATAACTTCCATAACATCTTTTGATTGATATGCAATGGATTCAACTGCCGCATTAATAAAATGTCTTTTTTTAGTAGCCCTTGTTATTCCGAAAACACTTCCTCTTGCATCATTATCCCAATATGGTGTACCAAGTCCAACAAATGCTGGAACTATATATATACCCTGACTATCTGGGATATGATTAATATCACTATATCTTTCAACTTCATTGGATTTTTCAATCATTTCCATTCCATCTCTTAACCATTGTACAACCGACCCACCAACAAAAACTGAACCCTCTAGGGCGTATTCTATTTTACCGTCTATTCCCCAAGCGATTGTTGTAAGTAATCCATGGTTTGAGTTAACTGCTTTGTGTTTAGTATTCATTAACATAAAGCAACCAGTTCCATATGTGTTTTTGACATCTCCCATATCAAAGCAACAACCACCAAATAAAGAAGCTTGTTGGTCACCTATAATGCTTGCGATTGGGATATTTAGGTGTTTGTTTATTTTCTTTAATGCGGTAGCATAACCATATATTTGACTTGAATTTACTACTTCTGGCAACATTCTTTTGTCAATTCCTAGTAATGTTAATAATTCTTGATCCCACTCTAGTGTATGAATATTATAAAGCATTGTTCGTGATGCGTTAGTATAATCAGTTATATGAAGACGTCCTTCTGTAAGCATCCATACAAGATATGTATCAACGGTTCCAAAAAGAAGTTTTCCTTCTTCCGCAAGTTTTTTAGCACCTTTTACATTTTCTAAAATCCATTTTATTTTGGTTGCTGAAAAATAAGGGTTAATAATCAAACCTGTTTTTTCTTTTATTTTATCATTTAAACCAAGATTTATCAATTCATCACAAATGTCTTGTGATTGTCTTGACTGCCATACAATCGCATTATATATTGGTTTTTTGGTTTCTTTATTCCATATAATTGTTGTTTCCCGTTGATTGGTGATTCCAATACCTTTAATATTTTCTACTTTAATACTTGGAGAAACTAATACTTCTTTACACACTTGATAAACAGTTTCCCAAATCTCATCAGCGTTTTGTTCAACCCAACCACTCTTAGGACATATAATGCTAAGTTCCATTTGGCTTGAAGAAACAATTTCACTATTTTTATTAAAAACAATGGCCCTACTACTTGTAGTACCTTGGTCAATCGCAAGAACTAAATCTTTCATATCATTACCTACCTTAATAATATTCCATATACTAATAATAGTTGAGCTATAATATATGGTATCATTAAATAAAAATGATATCGTTTAATATTTTTATAAAACACAGCCACAACTAAAATTGTATCACTAACTATAAATAATAAAAATCCAATTACAAGCATTAAATTCCCAACACTAATGTTTGTAAGTAAACTAATCATACCAATTACTACCCCAAACATTAAGATAAAACTATAAATAGAACAAGGAAGGGCAAGAATTTTTAAATTACTTTTTAGTTTAGGGGTTGTAAGTACGCACCAAGCAATCAAAAATAATGCTAGAATAAAATAGAAATACCATTTTATTGTAAAAGGAAGGGCACTTATCATTTGAACAATGTATAAGACATGTCCAAAAAAGAAGGTCACGCCACCAACTCCAAATATCAAATGATTATTATCAAATATTAATAGAATATCACCAATTAGTCCTAATCCAATCGCAAAATATAAAATAGGGGTAAGTTGGTTAGAATTATATCCATAGATAATTGAAGTAACAAGTAATGTTATCATCAACATTGGTTTTGTTACTTTTCTCCATTTTTCTTGTTCAATGAAACACATTGTAAGATGGATACAAGCAATAATTATATATATAATAATCCCTAGTTTTAATATCATTTTCATTTTACCTCTTAATTATTATACCAAAAATTAAGAAAAAAATAAAGAAATTAACTATTTAAAAAGAAGCAAGCAACTAAACTGTTGATGCTTCTATTTTTTTCACATATTTATCTACTTTCTTTAGATATGTATTATATGATTCTCTCCATTTGTCATATGCTGGATCACTAAAATGATTGGTTAATTTGTAGTGACTGTTTAAATATTCACCAAGATATGTTGTTACTTTGGTAGCTCCAAAATAATTTAAGTGATTACCATTATCTCGATAATCTTTTTTTACATCAAAGTTTATTTCCTCTAAAAGCAAATTAAAGTCAATAAATGGGATATTGTATTTGTCACACACTTCTTGTACTAGATTTGATTTAGTTAAATTCCATGAAGAAAAGGTTGGAGATTCATACATCAATACTTGAATATTATGATCACTACAAAATTCAAGTATTCGTTTTAATATTATCATGTTTTTTGATGTAATAGTTGATTTTTTGTGAGGTTTCATATAATTAGATGGAGCTTTTTTAATTTCTTTAATTTTGTCGCTAAATCTATATCCTTTCAAATCATCCATCTCAGTTTTTGGTAATTGATAAAAATCCTTTGCCTTCATATGTTTCCATTTAGCGTGATAAACAAATGGTGAACCAAGAAATCTAAATCGACCAAGCAACTGTTCAATACTTCCAAGATACCTAGTTTCAAAGATAAAATCTGCTTCGATAATTAATAACTCTAATTTATGATTTCTAGATACTTCTTTAAGCCAACGTTCACCCATACCAAGAGTAGCTTTACCAGCAGCACAACTATATATAGCAATTCCATAATCGCCAAATAACTGTTGTGAAATTAAACTACTATATAAATCACTATTACCTATCGCAAGTACATCGATTGTATTTTTAGTTTCTGCCTCATAACCATATCCTGAATAATATTTATCACCACCAAAGTCTTTTCTATTTTTTGGTGTAAATACTAAACATGCATATAAATATATTCCAAAAATTATTACTAAAAATCCTAATATTTTAAATACTCTTTTCATTAGAACCCTCCATAAATTGGATCTGGTGGAATGTATCCATTACCATAAGCTCCAAAAATTATTATTACAAAGATTAAAATTATCATGACCGTATAATGAACAACTAATCGTTTATGTAACAATTGATAAATAGATAGGCCTTTTTCTTTCAATATGCCTACAACTAGTAAAACACCTAGACCAAGTAACGCCACTACTATTTCATATATATCAAAAACTTTTAAAATATCATAGTTAGATACTTTAAAGATATTTATTAGCATACTTACTGCGAGTTTTAAGTCATCAGCTCTAAATATTAACATTCCTAAATTAACTAATATAAATACTTTGAGCATTTGTAATGCTTTAAACCATAACTGATCATTGCATTTAACATTTTTCATAAAATTAGCCACTAGTGTTTCAAGTGCGATAATAATATAATAATACAATCCATAAATTAAATACTTTAAACTTGCACCATGCCATAAACCAGTTAAAGTCCAAACTACAAGTAATGCAAGTTGTGATGTTATAAAAGTACTAAAAAATGGTCCTAATTTGTTTCTAGTTTTTTTAGATATTTTAACTAATAACTTTGACATTGATAAAGGATAAAATACATATTCTTTAAACCATACCCCTAAACTAATATGCCATCTTCTCCAAAACTCACCTACAGTTTTGGAGAAAAATGGTTGGTTGAAATTATTAGCAAGTTTTACACCAAACATTTGTGATGTCCCAGTTACCATATCAATAATGCCTGAAAATTCCGCATATAATTGAAATGTAAAAGCAATGATTCCAAGTACTATTGGAAAGCCTGTGATGTCGCTTTCAGCAAAAATAGGTGTAACCAAAATCGCTAATCTGTCAGCAACAACAATTTTTTTAAATAATCCAAACGCAAAACGCTCAAGACCTTTAATAAAATTATCAAATGAAAATTTATTTCCTTCACATAGTGTTTTCGCTAAATCATTAAATCTTGCGATTGGTCCTTCAAGTAATTGTGGAAAATAAGAAATATACAGCAATACTTTAAAATAATTAGTGCAGGCTGCATATTTACGGTAATATACATCAACAATATAACCTATTCCTGACAAAGTATAATAACTAATACCAATAGGCAAAAGAATTTTAAAAGTTGGAATGTTTGTTTTAAAAATTAAATTGATAAACGAATCAAAAAAATTAAGATATTTTAATCCTACTAGCATACCTAGATTTAAGATAAGCGCTATAATAAGTAATGTTTTATTCTTAGATTTTATTTTTTTCTTATATTCCCTAAATTCTTCTTTTGAATATTTTTCTTTTTCCAAATCTTGCTTTATATAATTTTTATGCATTAGGTAAGTAAATATAAATACAACCGTTGTGGAAAGAATTATAAAAATACCCATATATGATGACGTAACAAAAATTAAGATAATGCTAATAACTAATAATGTTATCCACCTTTTTTTTATTGGCATAATATAATATATGGCAAGACCGATTGTCATAAAAACAATCAAATATAAAATTTGTAAATAGGCTTGCATAATTATTCATCAAGGCATTTTTCTACCAATTGATTAATTGCCGTAACACTTTCAAAATTTTCTGGAATAATATCCATGGGCGAAATTTCAATATCAAATTCTTCATTTAACTCCATTACAAGCTGAACAATTTCCATTGATGTTAGGATACCATTTGTAATTAAATATGTTTCTTTAGTAAAATCAATACCTGGTTTCATATTTTCTAATATTTCAATTATTTTATTCATTTTAATTTACTCCTTTATTTATTAATATTTCCTTATAATAAGCTCTATCAATTTTCCCATTTTGATTATACTTAATCTGTTTTATTTGTTCAAAAGCATTGGGAATCATATAGTAAGGTAATTTTTTTTGTAACAAAGTTTGAATTTCTGAATCTGTTATTTTTCCCTCGTAAACTAATACTATTTTATCTTCTTTACTATTATATAAACAAAAAGCATTTTTAATTTTTTCAATACTATTAACCGCTGTTTCAATTTCTCCAAGTTCAATTCGGTAACCACTATGCTTTATTTGAAAATCTCTTCGTGATATATATATTAGTTCTCCATATTTATTATATTTACATAAATCACCAGTTCTATATACTATTTCCGGATAATTCTTATTTAATGGATTTTGAACAAATGCTTCACTAGTTTTTTCAGGATTATTGTAATATCCCATCGCCACAAAATCACCACGACAATATAGTTCTCCAATTTCATCATTTAATGCTAATTCACCTTTTTCATTTATTAACATTACATCAAGATTATGACAAGCCTTTCCAATAGGGATTACTTCATCTAATTTAAATCTACGATTAACTTTATAAAAAGTACAAATATCTGTCGTTTCAGTTGGGCCAAATAAATTGGCATATTTGACTTTAGGTAAATGATCCCGCCAGTAATTTAGAACTTTAGTAGGCATAACTTCTCCTGCGAATAAACCTAACTTTAAAGTTTCAATTTTAACATAATCTAAAACTTTTAAGTTCATCACTATCGCATAAGCTGATGGTACCCAGTAAATTGTATTAACTTTATGTTTATTTAAAGCTTCAACAAGTTTAATTGGAAATGAAAAGTAACTCTTTGGAATAATATAAAAACTGCATCCACAAAACAATGTAGAATATATATCGGTTACTGACATTGAAAAGTAAAATGGTGTTTGACTACCAAAAATAGTTTGACTCTTAAATTTAAATTCCTTACTAACCCAATCAATATATGTTATTACATTTTTATGACTCACAACAGTTCCTTTAGGTACGCCTGTAGAACCACTAGTAAATAATATATAGGCAGGATTAGTAGAAATTATTTTTTCAGTCCTTCTTTTAATAAGGAAATCTAACACTGGTGTTTGAATAATTTGATCATAATTAATGGTAGTTATTTCAAAATCTTTTTTAAGGGTATTTGAATCATCTTCACTTAATGCTTCATCATGAATTATATATTTTAATCCTACTGTATTAATAATTTTATTAATACGTTCCTTAGGAGAGTCTGGATCAAGCACTACATATGCACACCCTGCATACATAATTCCTAACATACATTCAATTGTTTTAATACTACGTTTAGTAAATATACCAATAACATTATTAATTTCAATTTCATCTTGAAGTAGACATGTTCCAATTCTTTGACTGTTTTCTTTTAATTCTCTAAAAGTAACTATTCTTGTATCTTCAATAAAAGCTATCTTGTTTTTATGTTTCAAAACAGTTTGTTCAAATCTTTCAATTATCGTCATTTATATCCCCTTCTTTAATTATATTACCCATAAATTATAACAAATAATTATCTTCAAGTCAATGTTAGTAATCTTTATTTTATTAAAGGTGTATTATTTATCACGAATATATGGAAAATATGTTAAAATATAATTGGAGGATTAATATGATTAATAGAGATGACTATGAAGAACCAAGATGCTTGTTAAAAACTTGTGAATTAATTAAAGATGAAGATGAGCCCGTTCAAATGGTTCCCATTACAAGAATTATTGATAAACTTGACAATTGCTTAAATAAAGATGATTATGCTAGTGCTGAACGCCTTTTACTCTACTGGGAACAAGAAGCAATTCTTTTTAAAGACTTAAAGGGGCATCTTACCATTTGTAATGAATTAATAGGTTTATACCGAAAAATAGGCAATCCTGAAAAAGTAATTATATATATTAACTTGTGCTTATCTCTTTTAAATAAACTAGAATTAACCGATTCAATTAGTGCCGGCACCACGTACTTAAATATAGGTACTGGTTATAAGTTTTTAAAAGATAACAAGCAAGCGTTAATTTATTACCAAACAGCTGAAAAAATATATTTAAAAGTTCTTAATCAAAATGATTACAATTTTGCGGGATTATATAATAATATGGGACTAGCTGAAATGGATTTAGGTCTATATGATGATGGACTTAATGATTTTTTTAAAGCATTAAAAATTTTAAGTAATAATAACGAACAAAAAATTGATCAAGCTATTACTTACTTGAATATCGCAAATTTGTATGAATTAAAGTTAGGACTCTTAGATGGTGCTACTTTTATTGATAAATACGTTAATAAGGCATTATCTATCTTAAATGATCCAAACATCATACATGATGGTTATTATGCTTTTGTTTTAGAAAAATGTGCAAGTGCTATAAAATACTATGGCTACTTTATGGATGCGAATGAATTATTAGAAAGGTCAAAAAATATATATGAAGGGATTAGAAATAGCTGAAGCATTTTACAATACTTTTGGAAAAAAGATGATTCATGATAATTTTTTAGAATTAGAAAATAAGATTACTATTGGCTTAGTTGGCAGTGGATCAGAATGTTTAGGATTTGATGACGATATATCAAAAGATCATGACTATGAACCACGCTTTATAATGTTTGTTCCTGATGACTTTGATGATCAAACCATCTTTAAACTAGAACGAGCTTATAACGCTTTGCCAAGCGAATTTATGGGGTTACAAAGAAAATACGATCATTTAATGCTTGGAGAAAATGTTATTAAAATTAGTGATTTTTATTTACAAAAAATAGGAAATACGACCGGAAATCTAAGTAATTACGAATGGTTAAGTATTCCAAGCTTTTATCTTTTAGAAGCAACTAATGGTAAAATATTTAATCAAGCAAATAATGATTTTATGAAAATTAGAGAAACATTGTCTAAATATCCTAAAGATATTAAATATAAAAAATTAGCGGGAAATCTTCTTTTAATGTATCAATCTGGAATTTACAATTATGAACGAGCAACTAAACGAAATGACTTTGGGGGAGTTAGTCTTTCACTTTATGAATTCACAAAACATACCTTAGCCGTTTTGTATTTGTTAAACGATATATATATGCCATATTATAAATGGTGGTTTAGAGGACTTGAAAAACTCTCCTCTTTAACTGATTTATTAAACAAATTAAAAGAGTTATTAGTTAGTGATACAACTACAATTTTTAAGAAAACTGAATTAATTGATTCTATCATTGTGGCTATACTAAAAGAAATTAAAAGGCATAATGTAATTAGTATTGACACAACTGATTTAAATTCTTTGGCCTATCAAATAAACAATATGGTTAAAGACAATACTTTAAGAAATTTAAATATTTTAGCTGGAGTAAATTAAAAAGGGGCTGTTAAATAACCTATAAATTAGGTTACAGCCCTTTTTTACTATTCAA
>UQAI01000061.1 GCA_900538885.1 uncultured Mollicutes bacterium | reverse complement strand
ATTATATTCATTTAAATAAATTTCAACATTTTGAACAGGAGAACTACTATCGAAATTTGCGTTATTCACTGTTAAACTTGTTTAAAAAATATTTTGAAATAATTAATCATCAAAGAATTTGCTCAATATATTATCAAAATATAATTAGTGATTTTTTCCTAATCATATTTTTTAAATTCTCCTATATTTCGCAAATATTTAACTAAAAAGATAAATGAATAACTATCATCATATTCTACTTTTTTAATTAGTTCAATACTTTCTACATATTCTTTTGTTGAAATTTTAGACAGATTAAAATCTAAGTATATTTTACTTTTTGCATAAGATAATGCATTTTTTTCATCATATGTGATTAATAACTTTACTTCCTCATATTCTTCTACCTTATGTATATTAATTAATTTAAATAAATTTAAAAGTTCAGTTTTTCGTTTATAGCCATTACCTAGAATATTATTTTTAGTCTTAATAATCCTGCCAAATAGATTTAATTCATAATATTTTTTAACGTTACTTGAATAGTCGTAAATATAGTTTTCTTTTTTGATTTCATATTCCTTATATTCGGCAACTTTACCTAGTATAAGGCCTTCGGCTCTCACAAGTTTAGTTAAATCACTTGGATTAATTTTATAATTAACATTACCACTAATAAGTAAACTACCTTTTTTAACACTTTGACTTGTCATTACAACAACAGCACCTTTTTTTGTTTCGATACCTTCAATATATGCATCATACTTTGCGATAATATCACCAGGTGTATTATCGTTTTGTTTTGTTACATCAGGTACTTCTTGAGTAGCAATTTCAATAATTAATTTCGCTCCTGTTTTTTTAATTCCAATATAAGCGTACTGTTGGTATGTGGTTCTAAGTATTCTTCCTAAATCATTTAAATCTATATCTAATTCATAAAAAGGTCCTTTTTTAATCAAATGTTCATTAACCGTTTGATAAACTTCGTAATCATAATAATCAGGATTATCAAAAGTAATTTCTCTTACATATTTACTAGAAATTAGTAATAGGACAAATATTAAAAATATGCTTATTGTTGTAGGTAAATGAATAACAAATAAACTTTTAATTAATTTCTGTTTTCTATCTATAACTTTAATATTTTCATTAAGATCATTTAAAGCAAGTATTCCTTTTTTATTGGTTGTAAAAGTTACCATATCTTCTTTTCTTGTTACATTATGCATTTTTATTTTTTGAGCATCAAGAAAATTATCATATGGCATTTCAACATAGTATCTAAGATTTATTATTTTGTTCAACCATTTTAATCTCATGAAGTTCACCCAGCATTTCAACATTTACTTCATCAATTTTTAAAATTTGCAAGTTTTCGCCCTTTATATGGTAATTATCGATAACTATTAAATCATCTAAATATGTTATAATTTTATGATAATTGTTTATAATTAGTTTATGGCAATCATACACATATAGTTTTGTTTTGTAAATGTTAATCTTTTTCAATTTATTCACCAATATATTATATGAAGAATCATCTCAAAATAGAAGAAAAAGGCGTATAAACGCCTAAATATACTCAATTGGGCAAAGCCAACAATTACCTTTAATTGGTTGTAAAGTTTTTGTTAAACATAAAATAATGCCATTACCAATATTATTTGAATATTTGTTAATTACGCTAAAACTCTTATCTGGACTACTTGGGCTAATTCCTTTTTTTATTTCAATTGGATATAATGTGTTACCATCAGTATATATTAAATCAATTTCTTTTTGATCTTTATCACGGTAATAATACAAATGCATTTTAGGGTCTATACCATTATTAGAAAAATTCTTAATAATTTCACTTACTACATAGGTTTCAAAGATGGCACCAGAAAGAGCTCCAAATTCAAGGGTTTCCGTTGATTGATATTTAGCTAAATAACTGCATAGACCAGTATCCATAAAATATAGTTTTGGCGATTTGGTAATGCGATTAGACACATTTGAATAATATGGTTGAAGTAAATAAATTATTCCTGAAGTCTCTAATATACTAATCCAATTCTTAATTGTTTTTAAATCCACTCCAATTTCTTTTGAAATGACTGAATAATTTAATTCTTGTGCTGTTCTAACCGCAATAGATTGCATAAAATTATAAAATTCAATTGTTTTTTGAGCATTTATAAGTTGCTTAACATCTCTTTCTATATAAGTATTAAGGTATGATGAAAAATATGCATTTCTTTTTGTGGCCCCAGTTATAATATCCGGCATACCTCCGTTAAAAATATAATTAAAAATTTGTTTTCTTTCAATTATCTTTGGACTTTTTTTCTTTTTTAAACTTTCAATTTGTGGTGAAAATATTTCACCATCATTTTTTTCAATTTCATCTAACGACATAGAATATAGATTTAGCACACCAATTCGCCCTGCAAGAGACTCACTAACACCTTTCATTATTTCAAACTGTTGTGAGTCAGTTAACCAAAATAAAGGCCTAACTAGCAAGTTATTTTTGAGATTATTCATTTTTTCTTCATCAACAATAATTTTAATATAATTTAGAAGAATTGGTGCATATTGAATTTCATCAATTAAAAGCGGATATCCGTATTGTTCAAGAAAATATTTTGGATCAGATAGTGCCAAGCTTCTCGCATCTAAATCATCTAATGTAACATATTTCATATTATCATTTTTTATCATTTGTAGTAGTGTTGATTTACCTACTTGTCTAGCACCTGAAACAACGATTACTGGAAATTGGCTAGATAATTCCTTAATTGTCTTTTCAATTGTTCTATTTAAATACATTTAAATCCCGTCCTTTCTGGAATCATATTCCATTTTGGTCGATTATGGAAACTTTGTCAAGTTTTTTACATTATAAAAATGATTAAACAAATTAATGTTTAACCATTTTTATATTATCCGAGCATTACTTCGACTATTTTATCAGCAATAAGTTTCATACCACTTTTTGTAGGGTGAACTCTATCAATAAGATCATTTGTAAGATTTACGCTAGTTAAATCAACTAGGGTTGCATTATAATCATTAGCACATGATTTAATTACATTTAAATAATCATTTTGCATAGCACTAGAATATAATACACCTGTAGGAAGTGAGCATAATACAAGTTCAGCATTTGGACATAATTCCTTTACTTTTTTAAGCATTGTTATGTATTCTGAACTAAATTTATAACTAGCAACACCAGATCCAATATCATTGGTACCCATAAAGATAATAATTACATCAGGCTTTTCACCATTAATAACAAGTTCAGCAAGTCTTCCATCACTAGTTGATGCGGATGATGAACCATCTGATACGAAACTACCTGAATATGAGTTATTCATGAACATACTACCACCAAGTCGGTTAATAACTCCCATCCACCATGTTTGGTAATAATCATAGATATCGCCAGATGGGTATGGATAAAAAAATCTAAACCATGATGGAATAATACTATAATATGTAGAAATACTATCACCGATTATCGCAATTTTTTTACCAGCATATTTATTAGTTCCAACAGTATATGTTGCCATAATTGTTGTATCTTCTCTAATATCGTATAAAGAATGATCCCAACCATTAAAAGCTTTACCTTCATGTACTGGTGGAGTAGGCGGAATAACATGATCACCTTTAACTACTTTTTGTTTGTAAATTATCGTGTTATCGCTATCCACAAAGGTTACTTCACAAAGTTCTCTGTGATTTGCTTCTTCTAGCGTTGCCATTTCAATGCCGTTTGCGGTAACATGAATGATGCCTTTAACAATAATATTAGGATCAAGTTTATTAGTACCTGTAATAATTGTATATCCTTCTCTTATACCTCTAATTGAACCATATTCACCAGTAAAAAAAGCAATGCTAGGATCTTCACAAGTCCAAAAATAGTTTGTTAGACCTTGAGGAGCAGCCGCTGGAATCACAGGGTTAGTAGTAATCGCATTAGGGTAGCCTTGAGATGTTATTCTTTGAAGTGATTCAAATTGATACGTATATTCACCAAGTGATAAAATATTTTCAGGTTCAACACTTATAAAACGAGCATATAGTCTAACGCGATGATCAGTATCACCATCAATTTCCGTATATCTAGTCATGGAAATATCAGATAAAAACCAACCTACAAAAACCATACCTTCCTTATTATATATAGGAAGTGTAACTCCTGTACCATAAACAAAGCTTTTAGGCTCTAATTCTAATTCTTCGTTACCATCACAGTAAGTAATTGAAAATGATGCATATTCATACTTTAATGAATAACTTTCATAATAAGTACCATCACGTTTTTCGATATGTCTTTCCCAACTATAATTAGCATATTTTGTAGGAACAATTGGTTCTTCTACTTCATCAAAATAACCAACTGTACTTTCTTTTATTACTTTATCATCGATATAGTATTTTGTTACCTTTTTCGCAACCGTTTTAGCAACCATAACGAATAAATCACTCTCAGTATTTTTAATTTCATCAAGTGAGGCACTCCAACTATAATTATAACCTTCTTCTTGGTTAGTTATTTCTGGATATTTTACGGAATCACCTTTTTTTATGTTAATGGTTTCAATAACATTTGCATTTTCATCTGCAAAAGTTATCTTGTGTTTAGTACCATCATCATTTCCACCACAACCAGTGAAACTAATAATAGTTATTAACATTATTAAGCAATAAATTATTCTTTTCATAAATCCTCCATTTTTAATAAAAACTCTAACCTATAGGATTATAAGCTAGAGTAGTTTTTTTGATATAAGCAAAAAAATTAGTGACGATTACCTACTTTGCGTGCTGCACGTCTTTTTTCTTTACGTACATCGCTAGGTTTCATATAATGTTGACGCTTACGTGCTTCAACAAGGGTACCGGATCTAGAAACGTCACGTTTAAATCTTTTTAAAGCTTCATCTAATGTGTCGTTTTCTCTAACGATAGTCTTTGGCATTGTCTTGGTCCCTCCTTTCGCACCTTAAATTCATTAATATTATACCATTTTACACCCAAAATTGCAATTTTAATGCTTGATTATGATAAAATAATATGCTTTTTTGTCAAAATATTAAGAAGGCTATCAACCGCATTACCTCGATGACTTACTTTGTTTTTTTCAATTTCATCTATTTCAGCCATGGTTTTACCAAAGTCAGGTAAATAGAATAAACTGTCATAGCCAAATCCATTATCACCAATTTCTTTAGTTGTAATAACCCCATTAACATAACCTGTAGATGATACTAGATTAACCCCATCAAAGTATACAACCACACAAGTAAAGTGTGCATCTCGATTATCTACATTTTCAAGTTCCTTAAGTAGTTTTTTTCGATTATCACTTGATGATGCATTATGAGTGGTAGTACTAGCATAACGGGCTGAGAACACTCCTGGCATACCATTTACAGCATCAACTTCAAGTCCTGAATCATCAGCTATCACTGTCATGTGATATTTTTCATAATAGTATTTCGCCTTGATTACCGCATTATCTAAGAAAGTTTTACCATCTTCTATCGGTTCATCATATTGTTTTTCCATATCCTTTAATGATAATAATTCAACATCTAGTTTTTTTTCTCTAAAAATATCTTTTACTTCTTGAATTTTATGAGCATTGCTCGTACCAAATAGTATTTTCATAACATCACCTATAATATTTTATCATAAAAAAGGTAAAAACAAAAGGTAAAAACTTTAGAAAATAATTCCTAAAGTTATTCTGTTTTCTCACCTACAAATGATTCTTTAAGCATCACCGCATCACTACCATTTACGGAAAGTCCACTAAGTTTAAAGTTTAACTTAACAGTCTCAAGAATCGTTTGTTTCATTTCATCACTAAAGCTACCGCCATAACTTAGGTTAATTACAAGTTCGGTATCATTAACTTCATATGTATAACCTTTTGCATTCACTAATTCAACTAATTCTTGTTCATTTTTAAGCATTTTCGCAATCGCATAATCATAAATGTTTTTAGTGTCATCAAAAAAGTAAGTAACAGGTCTAATTGTATCATTCTCATAATATACAACTGTTAGGTAACTAGACTCAAACAAATCCTTGGCTTCATATGTAAAGTTTGTTCCCATTTCTTTAGTAATTCTACTGAAATAAAAATCGCCAACTTCATCTATTATTTTGTCATCAACCTTTACAACCACTTCTTTAATTTGATCATTACAGTAATTCCAAGCAAGACATTCAATAGCTCTTCTACCATCAGATTTAATAAAATCTTCGCTAACATTTAAGACTAAACTATTATTTTCTACCACATGACTATATAGTACAGCACTTACATTAATAGGCGATGTATAACCACTAGGTAAACTTGAAACATTTTTAGTTAGTAAATCCCATTTTTGAGCTATTCCATCTTCTTCTAGTTTTTTAACCCCAACTTTAATACCAACTAAACAGTCTTTATCATTTTTAACAAATAAAGTTTCATATACTAATTCTTCAGTAACATTATTTTTAATCGAATTATCTTTCTTAAATATTTTTTTATAAACATCCTTAGGAATTAATAATAAAACCACAACTACAACAACTAAAATACTAATAATAATAATTTTTTTCTTCATATAATCTTCTCCTCGCATAATTTTATTCAGTTATATTAAAAAATATTACTCTTTAGAATATTTTAATGGTATTTTCCTACCAAATGTGGTATAATTATGCAAAGGGAGGTTTACATATGCAATGTAAATACTGTGGTCATCTAAATGATGATAATAATAAATTTTGTGGTTTTTGTGGCCAACCACTAGAAACCAACGAACAAACCATCACGGGGGAAGTGATTAGTACTGAAAATGTAAGTACCGAAAATGTTATTGAAACCACTACTTTCTCAGAACCTGAATTTATTCATACTCGTAAATTAAGTATTATTTCAATCATTATTTATTTTGTTGTTTTTTACGTACTAACTTCAGTTATTTCAAGTACTATTGTAGGAATATTTTGTGCGATGCGCGGAATCGACACTTCCCAAATTGATGATTTGAGTGTATACTTACAACAATATTACCCAAGATTTTATTATAATTTCCTTGCAGGAATGAATCTATTTACATATTTATCATTGATTGCGGTGGTAGTACCACTTCTTAGAAACTGCTTAAAAACTGATTTTAGAACATCACTTTCCAAAAAAGGTAAATTCTGGAAAGCGTTTGGAATTGGATTAGCCGTATTATATGGTGTAAGTGTAGCTTCAAGTACCTTCATAAACATTGTTTTAATGATACTTAAATTAATATTTCCAGTATTTAAAGAAATCAGTTCTACATCTGGAAACCAATCATCAATTAATGAATTACTTTTCAGTGGTCCATTCCCACTAATTGTTATACTACTTATGACAATAGTTTGTGCTCCAATTTTAGAGGAATTAATCTTTAGAAAATCATTTTTCAATTTAACTAGAAGAAAAACTGCTAAAATGGTTGTCATTTCCGGAGCTATCTTCGGTTCTATTCATACTGTTTCATCATTAATATCAATTATCGCCTCTATGAGTGAAATTGGTCTTGAAGTAGGTATGGCGAGCATTGTCGTTGAACTTTTGAATTTTGTATCTTATTTCGCCTCAGGCATCGCCCTAGGTGCAATCTATTACAAAGCAAAATGCAACATCTGGGTAACCATCTCAGTTCACTCCGTATATAATGCCATTGGTATTATCGGAACACTTCTACTACAATTTCTTATGTAAAATCTAAAATGGAATAGGTATACGCCTATTCCTCTTATCATTTACACATAGATTATTCATTAAAAACCAGAAAAATGTATTAAGTCACCATCATAAGGATGTGACTTTTTCTTTTACGTTTTAATTATCATCAACTAAATTTTAAGTTCATGTTTTATCATACCAAATATAAGTGAAATATTACTACATCTTTTTATAGAATTATTATCACTAAATATATAATTCCAACTTTCATCATAGTTATTAGGTATTTCATACATAATTTCTTTTAATTTATTTTCAAAACTAATTGCATCCTGTTTATACATTGCATCAAAAGAATTGGATAATTTGATTTTATCTTTTATTGTAGCATTTTCAACACCATATAATGCATGTTCTAAATTTCTAGAAAAATAAAATTTATAATATTTAATTCCACAAATTAAATTTGTTACAAATAATTTTGTATATATTGATGCTTTTTTTTCAAATCTTTCTAATATAAAAGTTCTATTATTGGTAAATAGTGTGTTATGTTCAAACTTATTATAATCTAGCAAAACGTCTTCTTTAATATTATCCAGATTCATAAAGGCTCCATCGGTATCAATAATATGGATAACCGCAATATAATCACTGCTAAATAGATAATTCCTTTTTTTGTGTTCATTTACGATTTTTTCGACATATTTTACACAGTTTTCATCATTAATGTCTTTCTTGTACGCAAAATCACCTTCAGTAACTTCGACAATCAAATTTTTTACATACTCACCAAAATAATTCTTTAATGATCTATGAAGTGTGATATCGTCACTATCGCCCTCACAAATGACAAACAAAATTCTTCTTTCACTCTTCTTTGCCATACAAATATAATTCTCCTGCATCTTTTAGTGCTCTATATATTTCATATTCATCGATAGGATTAGATAAATTTAATTCACCTAGATATAAATCTCTTAAGTATTTTTTTCTAAGATTATTGGTTTTCGCGATATAAGGCATTTTAACAAACCTATTTTCATCATCATTTGTTGTAAATACAATATTATCTTTTATTACTTCTAGTGCTCGTAAATTGTGTGAAGTAAACAAAAGTTGACCTTTGCCTTTATTTTTAAAAACACTTAGAATGCTACCTAATAAAAATTCAAAAATTCCTGAATCAAACTCATCAATTATTAAAATCGCAAATGGGTTATTAAAAGCATCAACCAAGGAAGATACTATTGAAATTATTTTTTTAACACCATCTGATTCTAAACTTAAAGGTATTTTAAATTCTTTTTTTAATGAAACAAATTGATATTTAAAGCAAGCTTCATTTTTTTCATTAACCGTGTCACCTAAATTCATTAATGCAATTTTAGTGCCTGGAACCAATTTTTCTAAAACTAGATTAATCTCATCAACGTATAGATTAATAGTTTTTTCATATTTTTTTAAAATTTTTCCTTCAGTAAATAATGATAATGCTGCTTGAGCAGAGTCCGATTCTTCATCACTTTCATTCTTATAGAAAAAAGGAATAGTGTCTAAAGCTGCTATTTTACTAATCTCTCTATTATCATACAAATGGCAATAATGCATCGAGTAAATTCTAGCCATATTAATAAATGCACCAACATCAATGAATTCCTTCGATTCTAAAAGAATCTTTTCAAATTCCCTACTAAAAATGAAACTACAATTATTTGCTTCTTTTTGTCCTTTTAAATAAATTAATTGAGGCATTAACTTTTCAATTTCTTTTGATAATTTATCAAGGTTTGTGGCTGGACTTATAAATTTCATTAAGTCATCTTTTCTTTTGTTAATTTCAAAAATCGGCTTATTTTTTGTCCATTCATTATCAATATATTTTCTTCCATATAACCCTTCTGATGATAAAGTAATTTTTCCACTTGCCTCATCTTTTGTTAAATTTAAATAATAATCATAGATAAAATTACAATCATTATACTCATTGTAAAGTGATATTTCGATTTTGCATGCATTTGCATTTTTAGAAATTTTTTCATAAAAATCATTATTAATGGATTGACTAGTAAAAATAGTTTTTAACACAGAAAAAGCATTAATAATCGTAGATTTAGAACTTCCATTTTGTCCATAAATTCCAACTATATCTGATTTTTCAAAATTAAAGTTTCCACTTAATACATTTTTATATGATTCAAATTCA
>UQAI01000060.1 GCA_900538885.1 uncultured Mollicutes bacterium | reverse complement strand
TTATTTTCTTCTTTTTCTTTTTTGATATATTGGTAGTATGCCATAGTACTATAATTTGTTGTCATTTCTTTCAAGTAATTATATGTTTCATCACGTAAATTATTCGCTGCTTCTTTTACTGAAACATCAGATTTAGGGTAAATTGGATCACCAACATAAACTATCATTTGAGGTTTTTTTCTTAATTTGTAAATTCCTTTTGGCTTTTGATAGGTAACAACCACCGGTACACATGGTACATTATTACTAACCGCAAATCTAAAGCTTGTATTGGGAAATGGTCTTACCCCTGTATAATATGGCCATATATGAGCTTCAGGATAAATCATAAGAGCCTTTTTCTTTTTCATTAACATTGAAATTGTGCCATTAAGATTTTTTAATGCACCTGGTGTATCAGGAGTAGGTAGAGTACCTAAGTCTTTAGTTAGTCTTCTCACAAAGAAAATTGACACAGCATCTTTATTACCGATGATATATGTTCTTTTAGGATGAGCTAAAAACACATGACCTAAAAATGCATCACGTCCACTTGTATGGTTAGCATACATTATATAACCAGTTTTCTTTAATTTTTTTAGTTTTCGTTTTCCTTTTACTCTGACTCCTTTAAAGACTTTTCCTTCAATATATAGAATTGGGGCCGCAATAAAATAATATAAGATAAAACTAACAACTTTACGGATGGGGTTTTTTATTAAGTATTCATAGTTTTCATCAATTGTAACGTTTAAATTAGTCTTAGTATTAAAGAAATCATCATGTAGTTCATCTTCATAGTAAATTATACGTTCTTTATTTTTCATAGTTTTCAATAGCATCCTTAAACATTTGTTCCATTAAAGTGATACAATGATTGATTTCAAATTGTTTACTATATTCTAAATAACGTTTTGATAATTCTTGTTTTTCTTCAGGATGTTCAATCCAATAATCTATTTTTTCAACAAGGCTTTGAGAATCTCCTGCTTTAAATAAGTTAGTTTCTTCAAGAGCAAATGAGTTAGTTGCTGAACGAGTACTATCAGAAATAACGGGAACTAGCCCACATGTTATAGCTTCTAAACAAGCAATAGCTTCTATTTCAATATCCGCTGGATGAACATATAAATCTGCGTTATTAATAATATCAACTAAATCATGTTGAGAATAAAAACCAATAATAGGTTTATTAGGAAGTTTTCTACCCCATTTAATGGTTGCTTTTTCAAGTGGGCCTCGGCCTGCAATTACTAATTGAATTTGATCTTTATATTTGGAAAGGGCAATAGCATCAATTAATAAATCATGGCGTTTTTCACGTGATAGTCTTCCAATAGTTAATAGTGTAATTTTATCTTTCAAGACTTCTAATTTTTGAGCATCTTTTTTTGCGTATCCAGCTTCAACTCCATTAGAGATTACTCTTAAATCCATATCGTAACCATTTTCTTTAAGAGTTCTTGCGATAAAGGCGCTTGGACAATGTACATATGGAACATCATGATAAAACTTACGATAAAATCTTCGATAAATAAAACGATTAACCCATTTTACATTTTGAAGTTTAACATGTGATGTAACATTTTCTGCTTGACAGTGACATGCACTAGTAACTGGAATGTTTAATTTTTTCGCAATTTTTCTCGCTCTAATACCTGTTTTAAATGGTAACATAATATGGACAATATCTGAGCCTTTAATTGCTTCATAAAGAATAGCATCGACTGGTTTAGCAAGTTCAACTCCATTTTTCGCAACATAACCATTAAAAGGACCGAATGATCTAGTAGGTAGGGTATAATATCCTTCTTCTTCAGTTTTAAGTGGTGACACAACTTTTACCGTATGGCCTCTTTCTTTTAAGTGTTTAATTAAACGTTTAGCTGTTATCGTAGTACCATTATTTTCTTGTCCTAACACATCCGCAACAATTGTAATTATCATATGGCCTTTCCTTTCTTATTTGATTCGATAATAATTTCATTTATTTTATTTAACATCTCAACAAATTTTTTGGATTCTTCTTCGCCAAGTTTATCAAGAACAAGACTTGGTAGGCGGTAAATATTATCATGTTCTGACATTAATTTTTCTAAGCCTTTTGGCGTAAGTAAAATATATCTATTTCTTAAATTATGTAATAAAGTAGTTTTTTTAATATATCCAAGTTTTTCAAGTCTTTTGGTTTCTTTGGTCAAAGCTGGTTTTGACATTTCTAGTTTTTCAGCTAATTTAGATAAATTAATTATCTTTTGACCATATCCTTCATCAAAAGTTCCTTCTTCTTCAATAGTTGATAATAATAAATGATCGCTTGGAGTAATTGTAGTGGGTAAATTTTTTGAGAATAGTTTTTTTATTTTTGTAAATCCTTTAAGTAGTTCATCAATTACTAGCATTTTCGACTTTCCCCTTTATATATTCATAAATTTCATCCTTTATATTTTCATCTTTTAAAGCATAAGCTATCGTTGCTTTAACATAACCAGCATGGTCACCAATATCAAATCTTGTACCATTAAACTGATAAGCATAAACATCTTCCACCATACATGCCATTCGAAAAGCATCAGTTAACATTATTTCATGAATGTGATCATCTTTAATTTGTTTTAAATAATCAAATACATTATTTCTTAAAATATATCTACCAACACCAGCATATCTTGAAGGAGGATTCTCTAGTGGTTTTTCCACCATTCCACTTATCTTCATTTTTTGACTAGTTTTATCAACTTTAACAATACCATATTTATGACAATCTTCAAGTTTAACTTCTTTTACGCCAATATAGTAGGCAGGACATTCTTTATACTGATTGATTAAATCACCAATACCATAACAAGGCTTGCATTCCATTATTAAATCATCTCCAAGGAGCACTCCAAAATCGTCACTTCCTATTTTTTCTTTACAACACATTATCGCATCGCCTAAACCTCTTGGTTCTGGCTGAATAACAAAAGTAATTTTTACTTGTTCAATTATCTTTTTTAGTTCATCTAATTCTTTTTGTGGTTTGGTTAAATCTTTATAATAATCACTATGCATATCAAAATAATCAATTATATCTTTTTGATATTCGCTAATTACAATAATTATTTCTTCAATCCTTGCCTTAATGCATTCTTCTACTAAATACTGAATAGTTGGTTTATTAATAATTGGAAACATTGTTTTATATACACTTTTTGTAACTGGTAAAAACCTAGTACCTTTACCTGCTACTGGGATGACTGCTTTTTTGATTGTATTAGACATAGTTTTTCTCCTTATTGTTTAACCCGGTTAACTATCATTTTACTCTTATTTTTTTATTTGTCAAGTAATGCAACAATTTATACCTAATACATTATATTCAAAAATCATATATTCCATAACATAAAGTAATATATCTAATATTAAGAAAATAAAAATCCCCCTTAGTAGTAAGAAATACTTACATTTTTAGGTTCTATAAATTTATAAAGTAATTGTGAATGTGATGGTTGAATCATTAGTTGTCGTAACATTAATTTTGTCTTTATGTTGTAAGACTATGGCTTTAACAACGGAAAGTCCAATACCATGTTCTCTTGTTGTGCTGTTTCTTGAATTATCTGGGCGATACAAGACTTCAAGTTGAAATTATTAAGGTTACCTGTTAATTTTTCTTTAGTTGTATTTGAAATAATAATCTTTTTATTTTTACCATTTGTATAAAGTTTAACATTTATATTTCCTAAATCATCAAAGTATTTAACCGCATTATCAAGTAGTAATTCCATCATTTCTTTTATTAACTTCATATCACCTTTATATGTCACATTAGGAGTAATATCAAAGCTATATTTTTTATTATTAGTTGTAAAAACCGGAATATACTGTTTTGTCACATCTTCAATTATTTTCTTCATCCATTTTGGATAAAAAGACAAGTTTATTAGTAAGTTCCGTTAATCTTGTTACTTGATCTTTAATGTTTTTAGTCCATTCACTTTCGCCATCACTATATTCTAAAATCTCACAACTAGCATTTATAATCGTTAGTGGGGTTTTAATTTATGACTAGCATCTGTAATGAATTGTTTTTGATAATTTTCGACTACTAGTCTAGTTATTACTAATGAAAATACGACAACTAAAATCAAAACAACCACAATTCCAATTGTGCTTACCACAATACTAGTATTTAAGAATTTATGAAAAGTATTTAAGTCTCTCGTACAATCAATAAATATAATCATTGTCTTTCATCAGTAGTTGTAAATTTAAGATATTTATAGTTATTTTTAAACCCTTTTTCCTTATCCACCTTCAAAACATCACTAGCATATGCTTTAGCCGTATTAGTATCCACCGCATAATTGTTATGTTTTAAAATTGTAACCAAGGCATTAGATAAAGTTTTTCATCTTCGACTATTAATAAACGCATATAATCACCTTCTTCATATATAGTATACCAATAAGCCTTAAATGAAACTAAAAAATAACTCTATAGATCATAAGATCTATAGAGTAAATTTTTAATTATTATGCCATTTTATTTAAAGCATTTGCTAAACGAGATTTTTGTCTAGCAACATAGTTTTTATGATGAATGCCTTTTGTTAAAGACTTATCTAACTTCTTGCAAGCAAAACTATATGCTGCAGCGGCTTTTGCTTTATCACCTGATTCAACAGCAACTTCAAATGCTTTTACTGCTGTTTTTAAAGATGAATTAAATGATGCATTTAATAATCTTTTTTTATCGTTTGTGATATCTCGTTTCATTTGTTGTTTAATGTTTGCCATTGCTACACCTCCAATGAAATAACGTATGTATTATACCATAAAACTTTGTTTTAGTAAAGTAAAGTGATTAAACAATTACTTTATGGTTTTGTTAATGCTTAAATTTAATTTGTTTCTGATACCACTTCTTTTGAAAAATAATTGTTGTATAGTCTTTAGTAACAAGAAGTTTAGATTGATCATATCTTGTGACAACTTTATTATTAGGAAATCCAAATGTATTACGGTAACCATTCATACACACCGCATACTCATAATTTAATTTGTTTAAAAAGTCTGTTGTACTTGAGGTGTATGAACCATGGTGAGGAACTTTATATATATCTACTACTATTTCTTTGTATTCTTTAAGTAACTCATTTTCTATTTCTTTTTCCATATCTCCCGTCATTAAAATAGTTTTATCAAATATATTAACTTTCATAACAATACTATCATTATTAGGACTTGTGTGTTTCTTACTTGGTGATAAAACCTGAAAGTTAATATTTTTATACGTAATACTACTTCCTTTTTTCACTTTTATAATGTTTCCATTATATAAAGCATCTTGACAAATTTTTTCTGTAATAGTATCGTAACTACTTATTACAATATTTTTAATTTTAAAATCTTTTATTAATGCATGAAGCCTACCATTATGATCACTATCACTATGACTGATAATGACAAAATCTAATCTTTTTATTCCTTTTTTCTTTAAAAATAAATCCAAATCATTATTTATATTTTCACCAGTATCAATTAAAATATTAGCACTATTAAACGCTTTAACAATTAAGGTACTATCACCAACTGGCAAATCTAAAAAATATATTTGGTCGTTTAAATTTAAGTTAGCACTATTACTCCATATAAAAATTAGTGATGCCATGGTTACTCCCGCTACAATCTTTTTCTTTATTTTACTATTACTTAAAAATAGAATTACAATTATTAAAAATAACGAATAAAAAATAATCGGAAAAATCTCACTACTTGTGGATAGCCTTAATTCACCAATTTTAACTACACTTAGAAACGAAGTAACCTTACTAAAAACTGTAACAATTAATTCATAAACGGGACTTAAGAAATTAAAAATGGTAACAATTAATGAAAATGGCAAAAGAATATATGTTACAAACGGAATATAAAATAAATTATAAATAATTGACAAAGTGTTAATACTTGGATTAATATGAACGATAATAGGGATTGTAACTAAAATACTATTAATACTCATTATAAGATTATTAAGAATAAAACCTTTTATTTTTTTATACTTTAGAAGCGGACTTATGACAACTAAAGATGTTGAAATAATAAAAGTTAAAATAAAAGAATAATTCATAAGGTAATATGGATTAACAATAAGAATCATGGTGATGGAAATAGTATATATATCAAGAGTTGTAAGATTTAAACTTGCCTTTTTGTTTATTTTAGATAAAACATAGATTAACAAAACTCTTAATATAGAAACCAAATATAATGTAATCATAAAATAAAGCAAAAAGAAAACTATGATTATTGTTGTATGAAACTTAGATGGTACCTTTAGATATTTTAATAGTTTCTCTACTATTTTTTGAAGTACATTCATGTGTAAACCTGAAATGACAAATAAATGGCCAATTCCCACACTTGATATTTCCTCAATTAATTCTTCACCCAAACTAGTTTTATCACCTATTAACAAAGCTTTCAAAAATCCCCTTGTTTGCCCCTTAAAATGGAAATTAAAGTAGTTTAATACTTTTTGATGTATTGTATAAATAGTAACACTTGTTTTTATTTTTTCATAGGTTATATCTTTAATAATTCCTTTAATATTATTTTCTTTTAAATATCTTTGATAATTAAATAGTAATGGTATATGATTAGTATCACCTTGCGTTAGATTACCAGATACTTCAATATAATCGCCTATTTTTAGAGTTTTTTTATCATCATAAAAAATATACTTAAGTTTATTACTTCTTACAATAACTTGATTACTTTTTGTTTTTTCTTTAACTGAAGTTACGACTCCTTGAAGATTAATATTTCCATAATCTATTTTTTGGTAATTAACATTTCTAATTATTAGATTTACTCCAAGAAAACTTGTAATAATGATTACCATAATCATATACTTAATTGATTTTACTAGTAAATATCCTAAATATAAAATGCAGACACCTAGCATTAGCCAACTAAACCTGAGTATAACAATGAGTATTAAAACAATACCTAAACAAATTAAATGAAAATTACCATTTAAATTATTAAACTGTAATAAACGCCTTAATCTTTTCAAAGAGATTTGAACTAATTCCACTAACTTTTTTAAGATCATCAATACTAGTGAACACTCCTACCTCGTTACGATACTTAACGATTGCTTTCGCTTTGGTTGAACCGATTCCTTCAATCGTCGTTAATTCATCAATTGAGGCATTATTTATATTTACTTTTGTTGATATTTCTTTAATTGTCGGGATTACAATTAACTGATTATCTTCAAGTTTTTTAACTAAATTTACTTCTGATAAATTAGCATAAGCAAGTACTCCTCCTGCCAAATCAATAATATCTTTAATAATACTACCTGATTCTACTTCATATATACCTGGATATTTTACTGCTCCTTTAATTTCCACCATTAACATTTCATTAGTTTTTACTACTTCAGTATTACTTACTTTTACTTCATCTTTACAGCCTACAAGAAACATTAAACAAATAATTAAAAATATAGTTCTTTTCACTCTATCACCCACTTATATAATACGAATACTACAACAATTAAAAATGTAAAACTTTAATTTTTTTCAAATTTATGGTAAAATAACATGAGGATAAAATTATGAGATTATATAAATATATTAAAACATATGGTAATTATACAAATAGTGAAGTAACTAAATTATATCAAGAAGGTAGAATTAAAGTAAATGGAAACATCATTCCATATCTTTGGATTTTAAACGAAAATGATATTGTTACAATTGATGATAAGGTTCTTGAAAAATTTCCATTTGTTTATTATCTATATTATAAACCAAAAGGAATTAGATCAGATATTACAAGCGAGGCAACTAGTTATTTAAAAAAACTAAATTTACCACATAAAGTAGTGCCAGTTGGTAGACTTGATAAAGAAAGCGAAGGATTAATGATTTTAACTAATGATGGCAATTTTATTAATGAGTTAAATGATCACTCTAATAACTACACTAAAGATTACCTTGTAACCTTAAAAGAGAAAATAACTCCTAACTTTTTGGAAAACGTTAAAGAACCATTTATTATTAAAGATAAGAAAACTCTTCCCATTATTATTAAACAACTTGATGATTATAGAGCACTATTTACTTTACAAGATGGCAAGTACCATCAAATTAGGAGAGCAGTAATTCGTTCAAATAACAGAGTTGTTTTACTAAAAAGAGTTAGAATCGGACCATTCACAATTGGTGATTTAAAACCAAATGAATTAAAAGAATTTAAAACAGACTTGAATTATTAACTCAAGTCTGTTTTTTGATAACCAATAAGTTTTTTCCATCTACCAATAGAATAACAAATAACGGAGATTAAAGCTCCTACTGCCCAGCCTATTGGCCAAGAAATAAATATACCTTTAACCCCTAATTTATCAATTAATAAATAAGAACATACTACTCTTATAATTAAATCCGCAAGGGTACCAATCATGAAACATAACATATCTTTTGATCCCTTTAAAACACCATCACACGGAATTTTAATAGCCATCAAGAAAAGAAATGGAGCAAGGGTAGTTAGGAACATACATCCGGTTACAGTTACAGCTAATGGTTCATCTTTCTTTTCAAAAATTGATAAGAATGTTTCTGGCATTATTAAGAATAAACTTGTCGTAATTACAGTTAAGGCTGCACATATAATAAGTGCTGCGATAAAACCTTGTTTAATTCTTTTATATTCCTTAGCTCCTGCATTTTGAGAAACATATGTCGATAAGGCATTAGAAATTGTAAGGAAAATATTAATTATTACATAACTAATTTTATAAGCCGCGCCATAACCTGCCACAACATCAGTTCCTTGCTTATTAATAAGAGATTGTATAAGTAATTGTCCAATTGAAATTGTTGATGCTTGAATAATTGATGGTATCGCAATAGGTAATACTTTTTTTAATAATGAAAAATTAATAATTGCTTTACCATTACTTACTCGTTTTTTTACAAAAACAATTAAGATCACAAATGATAACATTGATGCTAAAGCTTGAGCGATAAATGTTGCAAGAGCAAGACCTTCAACCCCCATCTTAAAAGTTGTAACAAAATATATATCTAGTCCAACATTTAAAAGGGTTGAAAAAATTAAAAAATATAGTGGAATTCGTGAATTACCAAGTGACTGGAATATTGACGTAACCGTATTATACAAAAACAAGAAAATTATTCCTGCTGTGTAATACTTCAGATATATTACCGCATCATCATAATAATCATCGCTAACATTTATCATTGTAATTAAATTATTTACTAAGAAGAATCCAGTTACACTAATAACTAATCCTACTAAAAGGATTGTTAAAATTGATGTATAAATAGTTTGTTTTGCATGTAACAAATTATTTTCACCAATAAACCTTGATACAACAATATTAACACCAACGCCAAAGCCAGTTCCAATTGCTAGATAAATCATTGTAATTGGATATGAAGCACTTACCGCAGCAAGTCCTTTTGAACTAACAAATTTACCAGCAATCATACTATCACAAATATTATAGAACTGTTGTAGTGTTACCGATAGAATCATCGGCAAGGCAAATAATAAAAGTGCTACAAATGGTTTACCTTTAATTAAACTAGATTTCATAAATATTCATCTCTTTCTACTATTATTCATTATACATCTTTTTCTTAAGATATGGTATTAAATAGTAATGAAAGCCTTCTTCTTTTTACAAAATAAGTCAATTACAACTATAAACTAAATAAAATGACTAGCCCTTAACATTAAAAGTGATGTTTGTTTAACTATTAATATTTTTATTTAAAAATTTATCTAAATCAGAAAATTCATTTATATTATATTTAATAGTCTTTTTTTGATTATTATCCAAAATTAGAATTATTTTATTCATACATATAATTCCTTTTTAAAAGAAACAATATTTTCTTTGAATTGACGCACGAAGTTCTCAAATTTAATATATTTAATTTTTTTCAAATTTAAGTATATTATTATAATCTCTTAATTCTTTAACAAAAATTTTATATGCATTGTTTTTAAAAAA
>UQAI01000059.1 GCA_900538885.1 uncultured Mollicutes bacterium | reverse complement strand
TAAAAAATAGTTTATATAGCATAATACAATATAAAAAATCAAAATTTTTACATTTTTCTAAAAAAGTTAAAATATTTTTATTTAGTGCCGCGCCGCCACTACACAAAACGTAAACTTTATTTAACACACTTCATAGTGAAGTCTTTTTTATTCACTAAATGCTACTTATAGTCATCTTTTTCTACTAATAGGACAAATATGTCCTGCCAACGAAGTTGGCTGAGCTCTACTAATAAAATAAAAAAATCTATCAAAAGGGTGTACGAATTTGACAAAATACGACATAATAATGCATGTGCGCCGCTGCAATGGATTTTGTATGATTTTTTGCATTGGTGTCTGTGCAGCTACAAATACACATAAGAGATTAAAAGTTTGATATTAATTATCAAGCTTTTTTTATTTTTCATCGGTCATAATAATAGGAAAAATTCATAAAGTAAAAACTTAAATTAGGAATTAAAAATAAAGGATAAAATAAAAAAAATAACATTACACGTGGAAAAATATAAAAGTTGTGGTATAATAAGTGAGTAAATATTACATAGAATGAAAGGAATGTAGATATTATGAAAAAGAAGAATGCAATACTGTATATATTTTTAATTGTTCTTATTTTAGTGTCAGCTGTATTTATTGTCTATTTTGTTAATAATATGGCAAACATTAATAATCTCATTTATATTCCTTTAGCCATAATTATCGTATGTTTAGCCTTTTTGATTGGTCGTATTATTAATACCAAAAATATGAAAAAAGAAAAGGTTGCTGAAAACCGCTTAAAAATGTGGAATTCTATCACGTATAAAGTAAAAAAAGCTGGTGAAACAGCCTTTAATGAACTTCCAATAGGAATTGTTGTAATTGATAATAATCTTAAAATAATGTGGTCAAATAACCAAGCAAAAAATATTTTTATGAGTCAACTTGAAAACATTAACCTAAAAGATTTATCATTACCATTATACGATCAAATGAATGAGCAACAACCTAATGAAGTAGGTCAAATTCTTTTTCAAACTAACATTTATGGAGTAATTTACCAAGTAGAGTATTACGTTACAAATAATGTAATTTACTTTATCAATATCAATGATTATGTAAATCTTCAAACTAAATATCGTAATAGAACTCTTGCGGTTGGGTATATCAATATTGATAACCTTGAAGAAGCTTTGGCTGATTTTGATGTTCAAGAACGTGCTGAATATCAAGGTAAAATAATAGGTAGTATTGCTAAATGGTCTGAAAGTTTTGGCTCATTTGTAAGAGCTTATAGTGATTCAAGATATATGATTCTAATGGACTTTCAACAATTAAGTGAAATGATGAAAAATAATTTTTCAATTCTTGATGAAGTAAAAGATGTGCTTAGAGCATCACGAGTTGTAAGAATCACTTTAAGTATTGGTATTGCTTGTCGAGATGTCAATGTTCTTGATTTAGCCGATGAAGCTCAAGACCAACTTGAACTTGCGTTAAACCGTGGTGGTGACCAAGCCGTTGTTAAAGTTAATGAAAAGATCAGCTTCTTTGGAGCGAAGACTGACCCAATTCAAAAAGAATCAAAAGTTGAAATTAGAAACAAGAGCCAAGAACTCCAAGATTTAATTAGAACTTCAAGTAATGTATTTGTGGTTGGACATCGTAACCTTGATGCCGATGGCTTTGGAGCTTGTCTTGCAATATATCGACTTGCAAAAACAATGGGAAAACCTGCATACATTATTTTAGATCCTAATAACATTGATGGTACAGTTTCTAGAGTATTTGAAACAATTAAGCAAGAATATGTCGTATTACTTGAAGATATTGTAAGCCCAAATAAGGTAACAAGCATGTTAGATGAAAACAGCTTCTTAATGATTGTTGACTGTCAAACTGATCAACAAGTAATGGACAATCGCTTTATTAAAAGATTCAATAAAATTGGTATTATTGACCATCACCGTAAAGGTGCAGGCGCTATTCAAAATCCAAAATTCTATTATTCACAAACCGCCGCATCATCTAGTGTTGAGTTAATTTTTGAATTATTAGAATTCTATGATCAACCACTTGGCTTTACTGATCTAGAAGCAACATGGATGCTTCTTGGTATGGTAGTAGATACTAATAACTTTATTTATCGTACTTCAGCTGTAACATTTGAAATCGCAGCCGCAATCAAACGTTATGGTGCAGATATGAATATTGTTAAGAAATATTTGAAAGAAGAACATTCAGAAAAAATTATTAGAAGTGAATTCTTAAAGAATGTTGAACTTTTCCATGACAATGTTGCCATCGCCGTCGCAACAGATGATATGCCTATTCTAGACCGTGTAACCCTCGCAAAAGTATCTGATGAGTTAATTTCTATTTCAGGAGTTGAATTAGGTATTACAATAGGTTATATTTCGGAAAATGAAATTGGTATGTCAGCGCGTAGTTTAGGTGCAATCAACTGTCAAATAATTATGGAAAAAATGGGCGGTGGCGGTCACTTAAATAACGCTGCTGCACAAAGACGAAATGAAACAATTCCCGAAACTGTTTCAAAATTAAAAGAAGCCATAAATAGCTATATGGCAGAGGAGGAAAATATGAAAGTCATTCTAATCAAAGATGTTAAAGGAAAAGGTAAGAAAAATGATATATTAGATCTAAACTCTGGTTATGCAAATTTCTTATTAAGAGGTGGACTTGCTATTGTTGCTTCTCCTGAAAACATTAAAGCCGTAGAAAAAGAACAAGAAGAAGAAAAATATCGTGCTGAAAAATTACTTCAAGAAATGAAAGAAACTAAAAAAGTAATTGAAGCAGAACCAATTAAAATTGTTGTTAAAGTAGGTGCTGATAGTAAAATTTATGGTTCAGTAAATACTAAACAAATTGCGGACGCAGTAGAAAGTAAATTCAACCTAAAAATAGATAAACGTAAAATTATCTTACCTAACGCATTAAATACTTTAGGTGAACATGATGTTAAAATCCAATTACATAAAGATGTGACCGCAACCATTAAAGTCTTCTTAGTTGAAAAAGAATAGGGGGACCAAATGGAAAATAATCGTTCAGTTCCCTATAATACCGAAGCCGAAATATATGTTTTAGGTAGTGCCTTCCTTGATAATCAATTAGTTAGTGGATATATTGGAAAACTAGTAGAAGATGATTTTTATGATGAACGTAATAAGCTAATTTATCGAGCAATGACTAACCTTTACAATCAAAATCAAAATATTGAAATTATCACTGTTACAGAAGAATTAAAGAAATTTGGAACTAATGTTGATGAAGGCTTTCGTGTATATCTACTTGATTTAGTTGAAGCTGTTCCTTCAACTGCCACAACTAATTTATATGTTGAAATAGTAGAACAAAAATCACTAGAAAGAAAACTACTTAAAGATATGCAAAATATCTCCGATGATATCTTATCAAGTAGACTTGATTTTAATGATATTCTAGATAAAACGGAAGATAAATTAGTTAACATTATTCGTAAACGTCGTACTTCCCAAATTATGGGGATTGATCGTGCAAGTACAATTGTTTATGAACAAATCCAAAAATATACTGAAAATAAATCGGATTTAACTGGTCTTAATACTGGTTATGATAAACTAAATAAATTAACACTAGGATTTCAAAAAGGTGATTTAATGATTCTTGCGGCGAGACCATCAGTTGGTAAATCAACTTATGCGATTAATCTTGCGGCTCAAATCAGTAAAAATGGTTACCATGTTGCCTTATTCTCTCTAGAAATGAGTATTGAACAATTAATGATGAGAATGTTCAGTTATCAAGCAGAAATTGAACTTTCGAAGGTTCGTAGTGGACAGTTAAATAGTGAAGAAATGTTATTACTTGGTCTTGCTAAACAAGAATTTAGTAAAATGCATATTTACTTTGATGAAGATAGCTCAAGTAATATCGCTGATATTAGAGCGAAATGTCGACAACTTAAAAATGAAGGTAAACTCGATTTTGTAATTATCGACTACTTACAACTTATTACTGCCTCAAGTTCAAGAGGAAATAGACAAGAAGAAGTATCAATGATATCAAGATCCTTAAAAACTCTAGCTCGTGATTTAGATGTTCCAATTCTTGCCTTATCACAACTTTCTCGTAGTATTGAAGGACGTGAGAATAAAGTTCCCGTACTTGCCGACTTACGTGAATCTGGTAGTATTGAACAAGATGCCGACTTAGTAATGTTTTTATTCAGACGTTCTGATGTTGAAGATGAACCAGTATTTAGTGATGATGATACTGATACAAACGCATCAAAACCAAGACAAAAAGGTGATATGGAAGAAGTAGTTTTATCGATTGCGAAAAACCGTCAAGGTCCGCTTGATATTATTGATTATCATTTCTATGGTAAGTATTGCCGTTTTAAAGAACAAAAGATTACAAAGGAATTATTAACCAAAAAGAAAAAAACAAGAAAAAATTAGACAGGAGTGAATAAGATGACAACCCGTTTAGAGGTTATTTGTCAAAGATATGAACAAATTAGTGAAATGTTAACGGATATGTCAATTATCAGTGACATTAAAAAGTTAACAGAATTGTCAAAAGAACAACGTTCAATTGAGAAAATAGTCTTTAAATATCGTGAAGTTCAAGCTACTGAAAAAGACATCGCGGATTTAAAAGAAATGCAAAAAGATGAAGATCCAGATATTAGAGAAATGGCTGAAACAGAATTACCTGAGGCTGAGGATAAACTTGCAAAATTAAACGAAGAATTAAAAATCTTACTACTTCCTAAAGACCCTAATGATGAGAAAAACGTTATTGTTGAAATTAGAGGGGCAGCAGGCGGCGATGAAGCTAATATTTTTGCGGGTGACTTATACCGTATGTATCTAAAGTATGCCGAATCAAAGGGATGGAAAGTTGAAACAATTGATTCCGAACCTTGTGAAGCAGGTGGATTTGCTAAAATATCATTCATGATTAATGGTGATTCAGTTTACTCACAATTGAAGTATGAATCAGGATCTCACCGCGTTCAAAGGGTTCCTGTAACTGAGTCTTCTGGTAGAATTCATACTTCTACCGCAACCGTACTTGTTATGCCTGAAGCTGATGAACTTGAAGTAAACCTTGATATGAATGATGTAAGAATTGATATTTTCTGTTCTTCTGGTCCTGGTGGCCAAAGTGTTAATACCACTAAATCAGCTGTTCGTGTAACTCACATTCCAACTGGTATTGTTGTATCATGTCAAGATGGTAAGAGCCAACATGAAAATAAAGCTAGTGCCTTAAAAGTTTTACAAGCTAGATTATATGATAAGATGCTAGAAGAAAAAGAAGCTGCCGAAGGTGCTGAACGTCAAGCTAAAATTGGACGTGGTGATCGTAGTGAAAAGATTAGAACTTACAACTACCCACAAAACCGTGTAACTGATCACCGTATTGGATTTACCATTCAACAATTGGACCGCGTTATGGAAGGAAAACTTGACAGTATTATTGAAGCCTTGATAACTTTTGAACAAAAACGCTTATTAAGTGCTGAACCAAGTGAATAAGTACAAATGTCATATTTGTACTTTTTTCTTTATATCATTATAGTGGTGATATAATGAGTCTAATAATTGATTTAGAAAATATAAGAAAAAATATAAAATTAATAAAAGAGATTACCAAAAAAGAATTAATGGTAGTTCAAAAAAGCAATGCTTATGAATTAAATAGTCAAAAAATAATTCCTCTTTTAAAAGAAGAAAAAATAAAATGGATTGTATACAATAAATATATCGAATACTTAAAAGATAAAGAAATATTGGATGGCTTTAATATTCTTATTATGGAAAGTGTAACTTTAAAAAACACCAAACTACCAGTTACACATACGATAAATAATCTTGATGATGCCCTACTAATTAGTGAAATAAACCATAAAATTAAAGTGCACCTCCAAGTAGATACGGGAATGAATAGAATAGGTATTAGAAGTCTTGAAGAAGCAAACAAAATAATATCAATTCTTTCAAAAAATCCAAATATTATAATAGAAGGTATTTACACCCATTTTAGTAGTAATGATAATGAATATGAGTATTACAATAAACAAGTATCAAAATTTAAAGAATACTTAAAACTATATCCTTTCAAAATAATTCATTCCGCAGCAACACCATCACTTACCAAAGAAATTACTGGAAATATGGTGAGAGTAGGAATGGCAATTTATGGATATGGAAACCATAATTTAGATCTTCATCCATCAATAAGTTTTAGAGTACCAGTTATCAATTCCTTTAAAGTAAAAGATAAAGATTTTGTAGGATATAATCAAAAATTTAAAGTTACAACTCCTGGATATATTAGTGTTATTCCCCTTGGTTATGATGATATCATCGGAATTAGTGAACTTACAAAAAACAGCACAAGATATAGTATTGTTGGTAAAGTTTGTATGAATCATTTATTTATTTTTTCTAAACACAAAATTAATAATCTAACTAAATTGAATGTTTTATCAAAAAATGATATAATATCATATGAAAAGTATGATTGGTATCTAATAATAACTTCAATGAAAAAAATACCAAAGAATTATCTAAGGAGATCAAACTATGACTTACCAAAAGTTTTTAACCGAACAAACCAAGCGTATCAAAAATACCAATTTAGAAAAAGAAGCAATTAAACTTTTAGTATTAGAATTATCTAATCTTGATGGAGCTACTTTTTTAGCCTCTTTAAATCAAGAAATGCCAGAAGATGTTTATCAAAAAACTCTTGCTGCGGTAGATGAATATATAATTAATAAAAAACCTGTTCAACATATTTTAGGCTATAGTTACTTTTTTGGATACAAAATGAAAGTAGACGAAAATGTTTTAATTCCTCGTCCGGAAACTGAAGAATTAGTAGGATATGTTTTATCGACATATGATCAAGTGTTTAATGGTAAAAAGGTTAAAGTAGTAGATGTGGGAACTGGCTCTGGTGCGATTGCGGTTGCACTTAAAAAAGAAGAGCCAAACATGACCCTTTATGCTACCGACATAAGCGAAGAAGCACTAGATGTTGCTCGTTTCAATGCCTCAACAAACGAGGCAGAGGTAACATTTTATCAAGGTGATATGTTACAACCATTAATTGAGAAAAATTTAAAGTTTGATATTTTAGTATCTAATCCTCCCTACATTCCTGTAAATGAATATGTAGAAGATATTGTTATTAACAATGAACCACATGTTGCTTTGTTTGGTGGAGAAAATGGAATGAACTTTTATGATATAATTTTAAAAGATGCTAGTAAAATTTTAAACAAACCTAACTTTATTGCTTTTGAACATAGTTATAATAAGCGTCAAGAAATGGATGAATTAATTAAAAAGTATTTTCCAAACTCTAAATATGAAACCATTAAGGATTTAAGTGGTAAAGACCGTATTACCATAATTATTAATGAATAGTATGAAAATTATAACTTTATTACTTACATTTTTAAACATTTTAACAATTAACCTTAATGGAAACTACCAGACAAAAGAAGAAACCTTTTTAACTAATATTAAAGATGCTTATGAAAAATACACAATAACGGATTGCTCAACCGTAGTTGGCACAATGTATGTTGTAGTTGGGAATATTAGTGGTGAAACATCACTATCAATATTTTTTAATAATGAAGTAAGTAAAGCATATACAGTTAGAATTAAAAGAAATGATAAATCATTTGTCATATCTAATTATGATGATTATCAAATTTATTATGATATAAAAGCAAAAGATACAGATACGTTTGTTGTTGAATTAATTACCAAAAATGGAAGTACCCCGTATTATGTCTATCAAGTTGATTTATCAAAAAACGCAGATACAAATGGTAATGGCTTGAATACTTTTCCATATCATACTAAATTAAAAAATAAAGCATCAATAACGCTTATCTGTTTATTTGTAAGTGTTCCTTTAGTTATAATTGAAACTTTAATCTTAGTCATTGTTTTAAGAAAGAAAAATAAAAATAAAATATCAAACAGCACTAACCAAACAATCTATAATAACATAGCTTATACAATCGAGGATAATAATGAAAAAGAATGATTTTTTAAAATTAAATAAAGAAGATTTAAAAGGAAAAATAGTTTGCTTTTCAACTGATACAGTTTTTGGGGTTGGAGCATTAATGAATGATGTCGTTGCGGTTAAGAAGATATACGCATTAAAACATCGTGATTTCAATAAACCGCTTGCCATTTTAGCATCCAAGGTAGAAGATATTTTGCCTTATATTGATTCTTTCCCTAAAGAGGTGAGAGAACTAATGGATAAGTACTGGCCAGGAGCTTTAACTATTATTTTTAATAAAAATAAAAATACCGAAAATAAAGTCAATGAAGAATTTAAAACAGTGGGATTTAGAATACCAGCATCAAATATCGCTCTTGATATTTTAGAAAAGTTTGGACCAATGGCAACTACAAGTATTAATCTAAGTGGTGAAGCTCCTCTAAATGATTATAAAAGTATTGTCGATGCCTTTGGTGATAAAATAGATTACATTATTGAAGATACAGCACCTAGTATTAATGTTTCTTCAACTGTCGTTGATGCTAGTAATGACAACTGGAAAATCTTAAGAGAAGGTAGTGTAAAAATTAAATAGTATAAAATTAAAAAATGTGTACATAATATAGTTGGTGATAAAAATGGAAAAATTTAGAAAAAAACTAACTATATGTATAATATTTATCTTTGTACTGATAACACTTTCAGGTTGTACAACAAAAAATGATAGTGTAAGACTTCGAATTCTCGCAAATAGTGATAACGCCTTAGATCAGGCTAATAAACTAAAAGTAAAAGAAGTTGTAAGACTTGCTTTACTAGATGATATGAAAATAAGCTGTGATAAACTACTTGAAAAAATAAAGCAAGAAATTAATGAACCATTTGTACAAACAATTAAGGTTGAGTACACAAATGAAGTATTTCCAGCAAAATCTTATAATGGTGAGTTTATTCCATCAGGTATTTATCCAACCCTTCTTATCACAATTGGAAAAGGCGAAGGTAAAAACTTTTGGACGCTACTTTATCCAGATTTTTTCAACATTAGTTTTGAAGATAATAATGAAATAGAATACCGCAGTTATATATATGATAAATTTACAAAATGAAAGGACGAAATATGAAAATAGCAATTGCATCAGACCATGCAGGTTATAATTTAAAAGAAGAAATAAAAAAACATTTAGCAGAAAAAAATATAGAATTCATTGACTATGGAACAAACTCATGCGATTCAGTGGATTACCCTGACTTTGCATATCCTGCCGCAACATCAGTAAGAGATCATCAAACAGATTTTGGAATCCTTGTTTGTTATACGGGAATTGGTATGAGTATTACCGCAAATAAAGTAAGAGGAATAAGAGCAGCTTTAGTCGAAAACCTTGATGCGGCGAAACTAACAAGAGAACACAATAACGCCAACGTCCTATGTCTTAGTGCGAAAGACTTAAGCTTAGATGTTGCCTTAGAAATTGTTGATACATTCCTTAATACTACGTTTTTAGGCGGGCGCCATGAAAGAAGAGTAAACAAAATAATGGAGATTGAACAAAATGAAAAATAAAAAGAAAATTAGTCAAGATATGAAGGACATCCTCCTTACTAATTTGGTTCAAGCTCTTACGATTATTCTATTTGGCTTTTTATGTGGCTATTTGTTGAAACGTAACGCAAAAGAAAATGGCTGGCAATATTTTATATTTTCAGTTTGCTTATTCTTTATAATTGGTTCAACAATTTATTTAGTGAAAGTATTAAAGCAAAGAAAAAAACTTCTTGAAAAACGAGCACGTCAAGAAGAATATAAAAAGATAGAGGCAGAACAAGACAATGAATAATTATTTAAATATCATTTATTTAGTTGTATTTCTCACAATGATTATTATTTCAACTAAAATAATTCTAGCTAGTAATTATGAAAAACTATTCAAGCAAGGTAAGATAGTTGAAATTAGAGTTGCATTTTTTATAATGGTTATAACGATTAGTTTCATAACCACAATGGCGCTTGTAAAAACTAGCGAGGTTATCTATAATTTAATT
>UQAI01000058.1 GCA_900538885.1 uncultured Mollicutes bacterium | reverse complement strand
TATATTAAGTATAGCAATAGTGGGATGTAATAATAAAGAAAAAGTAAATGTAAATTTTATTATTGATGGTAATACTATTTTGGTACAATTAGATAAAAGAAGCGTAATTACTAAAGATATAGTTCCATTAACTAAAGAAAATAAACAAACAGAAATAAAGTTATATTATGATGAAACATATGAGAAAGAATATAACAATGAAAAAATCGAAAGTGATATTACTATTTATGTAAAATTAAATGCTGAGGATGATATAAATATGGTTAATGAAGTTTGTAAAGCATATTTTAATAAATTTATAAAACCTAAACGTGAAAACGCAGTTATAGGAGATGTTATATTATTCGAATATTTAGGAACATATAACGGAGTATTTGTAGGAGTTCTATTGGATAAAAAAGACTGTATATTTGTAGAAAAAGAATGCGAAATCGTGGTTGCTGATATTGTTTTTAAATATTCTTATGGATATTTCATATATGCTTATGATGGTACTGATTTTATGGATCTATTAACAGCTTATGATAACTCAAAATTAACATATGAAAATTTATTAAGTATATATAAATTATATATTAAAAAGGATTAAATAAAAATGAAGAAAATAATAGTATTATTTATGCTGCTTATATTAAGTATAGCAATAGTGGGATGTAATAATAAAGAAAAAGTAAATGTAAATGTAAATTTTATTATTGATGACAATGCTGTTTTGGTACAACTAGATAAAGGAAGTGTAATTACTAAAGATATAGTTCCACTAACTCAAGAAAATAAACAAACAGAAATAAAGTTATATTATGATGCAAAAAAGAAAAAAGAATATAATAATGAAAAGATTGAAAGTGATATTACTATTTATGTAAAAGAAGAAGTAGTACTTGATGAGGAAACTGAAAAATATATAAAACAATGTTATATAAATAATTTAAATTCTTCGGAAACTCCTGTATCAATTGATAAAATAGTGATAGAAAAATACTATGGATGCTATAACGGAGCTTATGTTGCATTGTTAATTCGTACGGATTGTATGTATTTAGAAGTTATTACGTCTGAAAGAGTTGGTGGGAGAGTGTTTATATATCCAACTAGTAATCCTATAAAAGTCTTTTATAACGAATCAGTTTATTTTTTAACAACAGCGTATTTACATGACATATTGTCAAGTGATGATATAGAACAAATATATAAAATATTTATGGATTAATTATAGTCACGTTATTTATATTTTGAATAAATTTACATATTAAAAGAGTTGCACCTTGGTGCAACCCTTTTTAGCGTTCTTTAATAGAGTAGTTATTTTATATATGCCATTATAAGTTTATATGTATTAGTAAGACCATTAATGTGGGTTCTTTCCATACCATGTGAAGCTTGAATACCAGCTCCTATTAATGCACATCTAATATCATTGCCGCCGCGTAATGCAGCTGAAGCATCAGAACCATAATATGGATATATATCTACAGCATAGTTTAGGTTATTTTCTTTCGCAAGATTTACAAGGGTAGTTGTCATATCATAGTCATAAGGACCAGATGAATCTTTCGCACAAATTGATACCATTTCTTCAGTGCAACTTAAGTCACTTCCAATACATCCCATATCTATTGCGAGTAATTCATCAACATGAGGAATTGATGATGCGCCATGTCCAACTTCTTCATATGTAGAAAAGATAATTTCAAGGTTATATTTTGGGGTAATACTTTCATTTTTTAAAGTTTTTAATACTTCAAGAAGAATAAAAGCACTAGCCTTGTCATCTAAAAATCTAGTTTTAACATAACCAGAAGGTGTCACGGTAAATTTAGGATCAATACTTATAAAATCACCATTGTTAATACCAAGTTTCATAGTGTCATTTTTTGAGTAAACAACTTCATCTAAACGAATATACATATTTTCTTCATTTCTTTCTTTTTTAGAAGCATCACTAAATACATGAACACTAGGACTAGTGGAAAGAACAGTACCCGTATATTTTTTACCATCTCTTGTATGTACTGTACAATACTCGCCATCGTATGTAGCAAGAAGAGGACCACCAAGTTTAGTAAATGCTAGGCTACCATCACTTTTTATAGAGCGAACCATTAAACCTAAAGTGTCAACATGTGCACTTAAACCTACTGTATAGTCACTAAGTCCTTTTACATGGACAATTAGATTTCCTTTTTTATTTCTTGAGGTTTCATAGCCGAGATTACTTACAACTTCATCTAAAAAGTTAATAACATCTTTAGTGTAGCCAGTAGGACTAGGTATTTGCATCAAGCGTTCAAATAATTTTAAGTCTAAATTAGTTTTCATTTTTTCCCATCTCTTTTCTTTTTTGAATATTTTTAGCTTCTTCAGCTATTTTTTCTAAGTCTTCTTTAGAGAAATGGTACTTATTACCACAGAAATGACAAACAGTATCAGCTTTACCATCTTCTTTAATCATAGCTTCGATTTCATCATATCCAAGAGAAAGGATTCCTTTTTCAAATCTTTCCTTACTACAATTACAAGTAAATTCTACAGGAATGGTTTCAATTATTTTTGCGTCATCCGCAATATTAGTAACAATTTGTTCAGGTGTAAGTCCAGAACGAAGCATATCAGACATCGTAGGCATTAGTTTTAGTCTTTCTTCAAGTTTGTTAATTACTTCTTCTTTAGTGTTTGGCATAAGTTGAACAATAAAACCACCACTAGCTTCTGCAATACTATCAGTATTAACTAATACACCAACCGAGACAGAAGATGGTATTTGTTCACTTACCATAAAGTAATAGGCAAAATCTTCACCAATTTCTCCTGTTATAATTGGAGTAGAACCAACAAAAGGTTCCTTTAATTTTAAATCTCTAATAACGTTAATAAAACCTTTATCACCAACTGTTGCCCTAGCATTTAGTCTACCATCATTATATTCAAAATGACAATGTGGATTTTCTGCATATGCTCTAACATGTCCATGGGCATCCGCGTCAACGATTATTCTACCAATTGGTCCATTGCCTTCTACTCTAATAGTAATTGTTTCATCAAGTTTTAACATCGATCCCATCATTACACCAATACTTAGGACTCTACCTACAGCGTCAAGTGGACTAGGATAATAATTAAAACGATTACCAATTTCATTTAATGTATTAGTTGTACTAGTACAATATATTCTAACGCTATCATCAAAAGCAAGAGCTTTAACAAGATAGTCTTTCATAAAATCCCTCCTTTTTGTTTTACCTAATTAAGTATAGCATAAATTATGCTTAAACACTTGCAAAAAGCAATGAATTTTAGTAAAATAAAAATACTTGAAAGGAAATGAATATTATGAATATATATGATGATTATGCAAGTTACTTAGATGAATGTACTGAAATAATTAATACAATGAAAGCATCAAATTCACCGCTACTTTTAATTATTAATGATGTAATGAGTGTAACAGATGACATCTACACAAAATATACCAAAAAGCAAAAATTAGATGAAGATACTGAAGAAATCTTTAGTTTGGGTTTTAGTTATTTAAGTAGTGTATTAAGTGATATAAAAACTTATTATGATGATTATTTTGACAAATCAGTTGAAAAACTAAATAAATACGCACCATTAATTATTAATTTAATTATGCTAAATGATTTTAAAGATTTCTTAGATGTTGAAGATTTAATGAATGATGATATTCAAAAAGAAATAGAAGATTTAGCATTTAAAATAGATGGAATACTTGCGAATAACAAACAATATGATGAAGGAATACTAACCGAAGTAGAATATCTTATCGATAGTAATACTCCAGAAGATGCTTCCTTTAAACCAGTTTATGTGGTGTTCGCATTAATCAAAGAAGAACTAGAATTAAATGGTGAAATAAATAATTAAATGGTGTAGTACGTACTTTTCCTTTTTTGTGTCTTATTATGTAGAAGATAAAAGAAGGAGAAATAATATGAATGAACAAAGAATATGTAAAAATTGTGGTCATAAATTAGCTGATGATTCAGTCTTTTGTACAAATTGTGGAACTAAATGGCAACCTTCAACAAATAATGTTTGTCAGAATTGTGGTGTGGAAAATGAGCAATTTTGTGCAATCTGCACAAATCGTGGAAACAAGCGTATAACTAATACACCCCAAGAAAATCAGTTTAAACTTTGTCCTAAGTGTGGTGCAAAAGTACTAGAAGGAAATAAATTTTGTACAGCATGTGGTGTAAGTCTTGAACTTGTTGAAGAAGAAGACAAAGCAATATTTGATTTACAAGGTTATGGCGTAAGAATGAGAGTATATAAAGACTACTGTGTAATTAGTTGAAAAAAGGAATGTTTGGGTTCCTTGCGCAAAGAGCATTTGATGGTGATAAAACCTTTTATTATAGTGATTTAACAAGTGTCCAATATCGTGATGCATCCACTTTTATAAATGGATTTATTCAACTTGAATATCCAGGTTCACATAGTGGTGAAAATAATTTAAATAGTGAAAATAGCTTTGTCATTATGAAAGGTGTAAGCAATATTGAAGAATGTAAAAAAGCATATGAATATATTAAAACTAGAATCCATGAATGCAAAAGTAAAAAGAATGCTCCAGTAGTAGTAAATACTTTATCTGCTGCAGATGAAATAAAAAAATATAAAGAACTACTTGACCTTGGAATTATAACACAAGAAGAATTTGATCAAAAGAAAAAACAATTGTTGAATTTATAACTGAAAATAAAACGAGTATACTAGATCACTCGTTTTTAAAATGTGTAAGTATAAAAAAGGAGTTTATTATGAAATTAAAAAAACGTAAAGGCTTTACTTTAACAGAATTAATTATTGTTATTGTAATAATAGGTATACTTGCGGCTGTGCTAGTTCCGTCATTAGCAAGCTATATTAAAAAAGCAAAAATAAGTTCAGATGTAATGCTTGTAAAAAATTTGAATATAATACTTGCTACTAATGAAATAGAAGGAAAAAACAATACAATGTCAGAAGCATTAAAAGATGCATTTGATGGAGGATATTCTGTAGAAAAAATAACTCCAACAAGTTCTGGCGATATTGTATGGGATGAAGTAAATGATCGCTTTGCTTTAACAAAAGATTATAAATTACTATATGGGGAAGAGAAGACTAAAAAGTTAATAGAAAAAGATAAAAATAATTATAAATTATGGAAAATAGTAAATGATATTCAAGAATTAAAAGAACTAGATTATAGTATTTATTTAAGTGGCAATACTAACTTGGCAACATTGAAATAGAAAATGGAATAGATGTCGGCAACAACATTTCAACAAAAATAATATATCAACAAAACAAGTTAAATAAAGACATTACTATCTGTACAAATGGGGGAGCTTTAGAAATAAATGCTCCAAATGATACAATTCATCACTATGGACATTTGCAAGAGTTAAAAGTAGAAAATGTATCAACTAGTGAATGCTATTATGAACATGGTTATATAGAAACATTAACATCTTTTACAACTGGTAAGTTCATAATGACCAAAGATGCAGTATTTCATGATAAACAAGAAGAAATACTACAAGTGTTTAATCAAAATGAAAAGGTGATAAATGTTGGTGAACAATACGAAGTTCACCATTATGGAAAAGATGGTGTATGTACAAAACCTGGATGTAATGCGTATAATGATACAATACATGTACATAAGTGGAATGAAGGAAAAATAACTACAAATCCAACTTGTGAATATAATGGAGAAAAAGAGTACACATGTATAGAATGTAATACTATAAGAGTAGAAATCCTATCAAAATTAGGACATGATTTAATTCATCATGAAAAATTAGGTCCTACATGTACAACAAAAGGTCATACAGAATATGACACATGTAGTAGATGTGATTATACAACCTTTAAAGAATTACCATCACTTGGTCATAAATCAAGTGATTGGATAATAGATAAAGATTCAACATGTATACTTGATGGTTCAAAACATAAAGAATGTACAGTATGTCATGAAACCCTTGAGACAGAAGTAATTAATAAGTTAGGTCATGATTTAGAACATCACGATAAGTTAGATCCAACATGTACAACCAAAGGCCATACTGAATATGATACATGTAGTAGATGTGATTACACAACCTTTAAAGAATTACCTTCTACTGGACATAAAGAGAGTGATTGGATTATAGATGTAGAACCAACTTGCTTAGATAAAGGTTCAAAACATACGGAGTGTACGATATGTCATAAATTACTAGAAGAAGTAGAAATAGAAGCATTAGGACATAATTATGTAAGTGGTAAATGCACAAGGTGTGAAGACTCAATATTTATTATTGAAAATGGTAATCAATATATCTATTTTGGAGAATATCCTCAATCCATAAAAGATGATAATGTAACAATTATATCAAATATACCAGATAGTGATGGCTACTATTTAGGTAGTGATAATGAACGTTATGCTAAAGTAACTGCAAAACCATATTCATCACCCTATTACTTTAGTAACAAACAACAAATAGTAAAAGGTACAACTTATTACTTTAAAGTAGAACCAATTAAATGGAAGATACTACAAGTAAATGGAACACAGTATAAACTAGTAACAGATTTAATTATAGATAATCAAGTGTTTAATGCATCTACTGGTACTAGAACAATAGATGGAAAAATAATTTATCCAAATAACTATGAATATTCAGATATAAGAAACTGGTTAAATAAAGATTTCTATAACAATGCATTTACAAAAGTATTACAATTATGTATTAATACAACCCTAGTAGATAATAGTTTAGCATCAACTGGAGATTCTTCCAATAAATATATATGTAATAATACATATGATAAAGTATACTTATTAAGTTATAAAGATATAACGAACACTGAATATGGATTTATAGATAATGCTTCAAGACAAAAACAACTAACAGACTATGCGAAAGCACAAGGGTGTTGTATGAACAAAGACGATAGTTATTACAACAATGGCTATTATTGGTTCCGCAGTCCTGACCACCTCAACGACTACTACGCGCGTTGCGTCAGCGACGATGGGCACCTCTACAGCTACTGGTTCATCCGTGACAGCGTCGGCGTTTCGGCAGCCATTACTATCAGCCTTAGCTAATCAAGTACGAAGTGCAAATCATAGTGCCTCTAATCAAAAGCGAAGCGCGAGGAGGCCGCCCGTTTTAGGTGGTATGATGAAAAAGAATGAATCAGAATTAAAAGTAATAACAGAATCAAAGAGATTAACTGAATGTATAATGACAATTAGTGAGAAAAGTCCTAAAAAGCATCGTTATACATATATCAATAGGATAAATAATTTATTGTTTGATATTATTGAATTATTATATAAAGCAAATAATGAGGTTTTAGGAAGTAGTAATAGATTAATGTATCAAAATGATGTATATGTTAAGTTTCAGTTTCTTGATTATTTGTGTGATTTAGGATGTAAAGAAAAATGCATATTGTTTAAGCAATATGAAAATATTACAGAAATGATAAATATTTGTATGAAGTTACTTTATAACTGGATGTTAAGTGATAAAAGAAGAATTAGCAATATATAGGGGTTAGGTTGTAAAACTATTGGTGCGCGGTTGGCTCCGCAGTCCTCATAATGGTTACGGTTACGAAGGATACGGCGTGCAGCACATTAACCCCGCAGGCAAATTTGGTGGCTATGACCTCAGTTGGGGTAATAACGATGATGTTGGTGTTTCGGCTGCAATAACCATTAGCCTTAGATAATCAAGTACAAAGTGCAAATCTAGGTGTACACTTTAGATGGTATAATGAAACTAAAAAAAACAATTGAGTACTAAAAATAAACACAAAAGCTATGCTACAGTTTGACAAAAAATGAAAAAGTGTAGCATGGCACGCTACACTTTAACACACAATTAACTAAAAAAGACTTTAGAAATAACCAATTGGTTAATCTAAAGTCTTATTTTTTCTTATTGTCTTCCTCTCATATGAGGGAATAAGATAACATCACGAATATTATCTGTATTAGTTAGTAACATTACAAGTCTATCTATACCAATACCAATACCACCAGTTGGAGGCATACCATATTCTAGAGCTTCTACGAAATCTTCATCCATTTCATTAGCTTCATCATTACCTAATTCTTTTTCTTTTAATTGAGCTTCAAATCTTTGTCTTTGATCAATTGGATCATTTAACTCTGTAAAGGCATTTGCATATTCTTTACCATTAATGAATAATTCAAAACGATCAGTGAAACGTGGGTCTTTTGCGTTCTTTTTTGCAAGAGGACTAATTTCAATTGGGTGACCATAAACAAATGTAGGTTGAATTAAAGTTTCTTCTACATATTTTTCAAAGAATAGATTAATGATGTGTCCATATGATCTTTGATGTTTAGGCACATCAATGTTGTGTTCTTTTGCAAGACGTAGCATTTCATCTAAATCAGTTATTTCAAAGAAATTAATACCTGTTTGTTCTTTAATTCCATCAACCATGTGTAAACGTCTAAATGGAGCCGCAAGAGATATCTGTTGATTACGGTAAGTAATTTCAGTTGTACCAATTACATCTTTCGCAAGGCTATTAATTAATCCCTCAGCAAGGTTCATCATATCAGCAATATCACCATAAGCCATGTAAGCTTCAACTGTAGTGAATTCTGGATTGTGTGTTGCGTCCATACCTTCATTACGGAATAGGCGTCCAATTTCATATACTCTTTCCATACCACCAACAATAAGGCGTTTTAAGGAAAGCTCAGTAGCAATTCTTAAATAGAAATCCATATCTAAAGCATTGTGATGAGTAACAAATGGCTTCGCTGCTGCACCGCCAAGGATAGGATTAAGAACTGGAGTTTCAACTTCCACAAATCCCATATTTTCAAGATATCTTTGAATTCCTCTAATAATCTTTGGACGTGTGAAAGCAATACGTCTTGCGTCTTCATTCATAATTAAATCAACGTAACGACGACGTCTAGCTTCCTCTTTATCTTGTAGTCCGTGGAATTTTTCAGGAAGAGGTCTTAAAGCTTTAGAAAGATGAGTATATTCAAGTGCTTTAACACTTAATTCACCAGTTTGAGTTCTCATAACTTCACCAGCAATACCAACGATATCACCAATATCAGAAGTTTTGAATAAATCATAAGCTTCTTCACCTAACACATCGTAGCGTAAATAAATTTGAATTTGTCCATCTTTATCTTGTAAGTGCATAAAACTAATTTTACCATTACGACGCTTTGTCATGATACGGCCAGCAACTCTTACTTTTACCGCAAGTTCTTCTAATTCCTCTTTAGTTTTATCTCCATACTTTGCTTTAATTTCACCAGTTGTTGCGGTTCTTTCATAACGGCTACCAAAAGGGTCAATGCCTTTAGCTCGTAAGTCTTCCATTTTCTGACGGCGGACTATTTCTTGTTCTGTTAAATTTTGATCCATATAGTACCTCCTTTGTACTTTTCTCATTACTTATTTTAACATATTTAGTATAAAAAAAGTAGTCATATGATAAATAATTTAAACATACAATGTTGTAAATGGAGGTATTAAAATGAATTACGAAAATAAAGTAGAATCTTTAAATCAAGAAATTAAAGTTAAAGATCGAAAAAAAGTAGAACTTACAGGTGTTAAAAAAATAGAAAGTTTAAATAACAAAGAGTTTGTTGTAAATACAAATCTTGGATTATTGACCGTAAAAGGTGAAAATCTAGAAATGCAACATCTAGAAATAGAAAAAGGAATTTTGTGGATAGGTGGAGCCATTGATTCATTAATATATGATACAAGTGATAAAAAGACTGAAAAAAAGACTAGTTTTTTAGGCAAAGTGTTTAAATGATTCATACAGTTAAAGAAGAAGTTTATATATCAATATACTTAATTGCCTTTGGTATATATCTAATATCAACGTATGATGTCTTGCTATATACACTTGAATGTTCAAAAATGCCAAGAGTAATTAAAATAATTATTGAAATAATATACTGCTTAGTTCAACTCCTTATAACTTATTTATTTAGTTATAAACTAGCTAGTGGATACATTCCTATTTATTTTATTCTCTTCTTAATATTAGGTTTTATCCTATATATTTACTTCTTAAAAAAACCTTTATTAAAAACAATCAACTATTACGGCAAAAAGGTAAGACCGG
>UQAI01000057.1 GCA_900538885.1 uncultured Mollicutes bacterium | reverse complement strand
CAAAACCCATTAATCTAGGGCACAATTTTGTGCACGATGATTGACAAACCGTCAAAACGTAAAAAGGGTTCTTAAAGTTATTAATGTTTTTATTAAATCAAACAAAAACACAATTAACTGGAAAGAACCCATTTACTTTAGATATATTAATTATTTTTATTCTATCGTTGCTTTTGACTTTTTAAAAGTCTTTTCTAACAAAATATATGAACTCATACCTAATGAACCAATAAGGGCTAAAAGCATTAGAACAACTAAAATGTATCCCACGACTAAATTTGTTCCCGCAAAGCGGCTAACTAGTTCTGATACGAATCCACTTTTTTTAATTATGTTAATAATACCTAATACAATTAAAGCGATAGCTATTACAAGACTATGGATAACATATATTACCATTAATGGTTTATTTGGCTTTTCTTTTTTAACTATTGATAACATTATATTGTAGAAGATAAAATATGAAGTTGCATAAACCATTATTATCACAAATATATATGCGGCCTTCATTCTTTCAAGTGCCGTAATTTCATCAGAATTTTGTTTGAATAAAGCATTAGCACAATCTTGAATTAAAAAAATAAATAACATTAGCGCGATGCATATTAAAATTGTAAATATATACTTTAAGATTGCTTGTATTCTTAAAAGTATCATGCCAGCTTTTGTTGTTTTATCAATCATTGTTAACCATAGTCCTAATACTGTTATTAAAATAAAGACAAGAACCATAATTGTTAATATAATATTGCCTGTATCAGATCCTTGACTAATACTTGTAACACTACTAATAATAGTTAGCGCAAGCACGGCTATTGCGAAAAGCGTATATAGACTATTTAGTATTATTAAGTTTGTTTTCTTTGTTTTCATACTTATTTCCTTTCATTTTTATTATTTTTATTAAATAGTAGAAACCAAACACAATTATAGTTCCCACTAAATACCCATAAAAATCAATTAGAACATCTTTAAAAGAACCAGTTCTTGCTGGTATATCTAACTGAATTAGTTCTGTAATTCCTGCAATTATCAATCCTAAAATAATTGATATAATTATTGTTAGAGGTTTGCCTTTAAAAAAGATGATACCTACCAAACTTGCTAGTAATGCTAGAGCTAAAAAAGAACCAAAATGACCTATTATTTTTCTAACAAATAAATAAAATGTAGTTTTAGGTCTTATTCTTACATTGACATTTATTTCTAAAGTTGTAGTGTTACCATCACTACTCTGACAGGTTATCAAGCATATTGCACTTCCACTTTTAATTCCTGAAATAATTCCAGCTTGATCAATAGTTATGATATCTTTGTCTTTAACCGTATATGTTATTTCATAACTATTTGGCATTGTTTCTTTATCTAGTTCTAACTTAAATGTTGAATTAATGTTTAGTTCTAAACTACAATTATCAACATTTTTAATTTTTAATTTTGTGATACCACTATTTACTTTTACCAATATTTGTGTCTTTATACTTTTATCATCGCTAGCCGTTACTGTCACTGGTATTTTATTTTGATTTCCATAACGAGCATAAAGCATACCATCTTGTGTGATTAAGGCAACATCTTGATTATTTGTTGACCACTCTATTCTAGTGTTATTGGCATTAAGTGGATATATCTTCAAATATTTTTTCAAATCTATCTGTTCATTTTCATTAATTGTTAATACATTTGTGATTTCATCATAATTAGTAGTAGGTTTTAATTCAAGTTTAGTGATTGGAAGTTCCATATATTCCTTAATATTAAATTCAAGACTTGTTGTAACTTTATTAATTGTGCTTGCGGTAATCGTAACTACACCTTGCTTTAAACATTTGATAATTCCATTTTCATCAATTACCGCAATACTTTCATCACTTGAATGCCACTTTATTTTTCTTTCAGTAGTATCTAATGGCGTAAAGTTTATGTATAATTGATATTCTTGAGAAACATTTAAAACCTTCGTGTTTGATACAATACTTATACTAGATGGCTTAATTATTTTAGTTTGTGCTTCTAATTTAATAATGTCTTTAATGTTTTCGTAACCTTCTATATATACCTCTATATAGGCTGTTCCTTCTTTTTTGAATCGAACATTACCATACGATACTAATTCAATAATATCATAATACTCATTAGAGATGTTATAGACTATTGTTTTTTTAGATGCATTTTGGGGTAGTACGTCACAACTAATATTAATTATTTCACCAACATTATATATTTTTTGAGAAGTAGTTATCTTAACATTTGTCGGTTCAATAAATTTAGAACTTCCCCCTATTCCTGTTTTATTGGTAATGTTTTCCGTTAAGACGTTACTTTGATTAGCTGAAACATCACCAGGCATACAAGCTTCTAAAATAATCACTAAAGCTAAAATAAAGTAACAACCTAGACATATATATTTAAGTAGTAACTTTAATGTGCTTTTCATAATTCACCTATAATTGATTATATTTTTTACTAGATCCATATGCTTTATCTACAGGGTACTTTTTAATGTTTCTATCTAATTTATTATTAATTATTTCATCCATGTTATATCCATTTTTATCACATAACATAATTATATACGTTAATACATCAGCAATTTCATCTTTTATATCTTCTGTTCGTGAAGATTCACTAGACCATTGATACAACTCGAGTAATTCTGCTGATTCAATAACAATACTTTTAACGAGATTTTCATTGGTATGAAATTGTTCCCAATTTCTATTTTTTACAAATTCTCTAATTCTTGTAACTGTTTTTTCATTAATCATTTTTATCCCCTTGATACTTTGTCATAAAATTTAAAACATCTTCTTGAATATCGGTAATTCCTTTTTCTTTAATATAGCCAAAATTAGCACCATTACATAAGAATATATATCCTCTTGTTTGACCAAATAGCATATAACTTCTTAAGCCATAAGCATTACCAAAATGTCCATATAAGGGTTCGCCATAACCTTCTAATATTAGAAGTTGCAAGCCTTTCTTTTTATATTGTGGATCATCGCTTATGCCATGCCAATGTACTTCTTTCATAAATTCAATGGTTGAAGGTTGAAATATTCTAACTTTTTTATAAACACCATAATCCATCATCATTTTCATTATTTTACTTAAATCATTAAGGCTTATAAAAAGCCCTCCCGCTGGCATTCTAAAATTATCACCTAAAGAATATCTTGGATATTCATATTTCAAAAACATATCTAAGTTTCGTGAAAGAATAAATTTATTTTCTTTTTCATCATAATCATATAGTGTAACCACTCTATCTTTATGAACAATGTCTGATATTCTATAACTTCCATCAATATCTAAAGGAAGTAATATCTTATCACGAATATAATCACTAAAATATACTCCACTAACCTTTTCAATTATACATGCAAGAATTCCACATCCAAAATTAGAATATTCAAATGTTGAACCAGGCAAAACATTATTAAATGTTTTATCTAAATAATACTCAAATTGGGGATTGGTTAACAAGTCTCGAAGTTTTATTTCCTTCTTTGGCCCATTTACACCATCATAACCTTTAACATTATCGGCGCCATCGCTTATACTAGATGTTTGAGTCATTAACATTTCTAATGTTATTTTAGCACATGGAAAGTGAGGATTACGAACATTATATCCTAAATATACACTGATATCTTCTTTGATATCTACCTTGTGTTCTTCATATAATTTCATAATTCCAAGTGCAACAATTACTTTAGAAATTGAAGCTATTCTAAAAATACTATCTTCTGTAATTGCAGTTTTTTTATCTAAGTCACTATAACCATTACAAGAAGTATATATGTTATTATTATCCATTACCATTGTGGCTACACCAACATAATTATACTTATTCATTAAATTTTTAACTTGTTCTTTATATTTCATAATAGCACCTCACAAGCATTATACCAAAAAAAATCTCTTTTTGCAAGAAGAAAAAGCTAATTCAACTACTGAATTAACTTTATTCATTTTCTACATTATCTCTAATGGCTTCTTGCTTTTCTTTATTCTTTTTTTGAAATAGTCTAATTAATAAATATATTATAATAAACGACAACAAACCAAGAATAGTTCCAATTATTAGTTCTAGTGTACTATAGTGGAAATTATGGTTATCAAGTATGCAAGTTTTAATAATTATTACCGGAGCAACAATTACAAATGCGAAACTCGCAAATTGAAATTCATCATTATATTTATTCATCAAATATCTTATTATCTTAGATAGAAGAAAAGAACCAATACCATATCCTATAAGATATGTTCCAAGAATTGATAAGTTAGTAACTACATTTTTAAAGGTAACAAGTTCGTATATCATATTAGTAAAAGCATAATAGTATCCAAGAGCAAGGAACACAACGGCGAAATCAACACCAGGAATTACTAATGTTGTAGATGTAATTATACCAATGATGAACCAGTGAACATAATCGCCCCAAGTTAAGTTATGGACTTCAATAGCACCACCTTCTTTAATGCAAAAAGAATAAACTACTATTAATGCGGTAACGACAATAAAAGTTATCCAATTTGATGGTTTTTTAACTTTAGGAAGTAATGTTATAAGACTAGATGGAATGCTTCCAATAATTGAACCTAGTATTATTAAAATTATTGGTAGTGGGAATAATACATAAATGATGTTTACGGAAATAGAACCAAGAATCGCTCCAACAAAAAAACCCAAAACAAGTGAGCCTAAAAAAGGAAAATATTTTTTAAAATCTTTTAATATACCACTAATTGATTCAATCATAATTGCATAAGTACCAACCATTATTGCGACGGTACTTGCACTTAGACCAGGAATAGCAACACTAGCAATGCCTAGTAATATTCCTTTTAATGCTATTATCAAATATTTCATGGTCATCCTCCTTTGGCTTAATTATTGTACCATAAATGAGCTTGTTTGTCCACTTATGAACTATATTTACATTTATTATTTACACATTATTACGATATATTCCAAGAAAAAACTTATAACCTATGTATAGTTATAAGTTTTCTTTCTATTGTAACATCTTTACAAGTTGTATAAAATATTCTTTACTCCAAATATCTATCTTTTTTTTGTCTTTTAAAAAAGGTATAACATCTTGTTTTGCTTGTTCAATATCTATTTGTTGAAATTTTTCTATTAAAAGTTCTTTTAATCTATCTATTGTTAACTCATATTCACTATTTATAAAATTAGATTCAACCAATTTAGATTTTAAGTTATCCAAATTGACACTTACTCCTTTACAAATAAAAAATGAAAAATCATAAAAATCTCTACCTTTAATTCTAGTCTTCAAATTTCTACACAAACATGCATGTATTTTTCCTGCAAAAAGAGAAGGTAAATCATATAATTTAACAAAATAAGGATATGGAAACATACCTATCTTATCTTCAAAACATGCACCAGTAGGAGGGTTAATATCCAATTCAAATTTGATTTTTAACATTTCCTCTTTTTGCATTGAAAACTCTTTTAATGAATCACCATATACTTTAATGAGTAATTCCTTGGTATTACCTTTCAAAAATACTGATTTAATATTGGAATCATGTTGTTTTATTTTTTCTTCAATAGTAAAATCAAACCCTAAAATTTTTAGTTCATTTTGAATATAAGGAAAAAATTTATCTAGATTAAATTTGTCATCAGCACTTAATAAAGAAAAATCTAAATCTTCCGAAAATCTATCCAAACCATAAAATATTCTCAATGCTGTACCACCATAAAAAGCTGCCATATTAAAAAAACCGCCACGAGATAAGCCGCACAATATCATTTCTTGAATTATTTCTTTGATGGCATTCTTTTTTTGGTTAATAGTTGATAAGTCATATTTCTCTAACTTTTCCTTAAGAATTTGTTCCATTTATTCTTCCCCCTTCAAATATTTAACAAGCCAATCTAAATTTCTTACGTGATATAATGGTGCTATCATATATATAAATTCTTTATCCATATTGTTTAATTCTTCATCATCTATTCTTAAATCCTCAAATAGTAGTTGTTTAAATTCTTTTAGTGAATACATTGGTGTAATAGTATAAAGCATATCACATAATGCTTTTTCTTTTGTTGCGACCATATATGAATACGAATCTTCCTCATAATATTTTACACCATATCTAAATACCTCGTTTGGAACATCTCTATATAAATATAATCCAAAAGCATTGGTAAATTGTTTTTTTCTTCTTTTGTTAAATGTTGCACAAGTATATGTGTTATATACAGCCTCAGGTATTATTGACCATTGTGAAAGTACATATTCAAAAGAAACATAGGAAGGTGAATATATAAATTGTGCTAATTTAAGACCATCAACATTTTTGTTTGTTTCATATAAACCACGTCGAACACAAAATAGTTTTCCATTTTTAACATCTCGTGCAATTTTACCTTTTGGATCAACATAGTTGTCATATTTTTTTATTAATTGTTGTGTATTTAAAATCATACTATTTTCTCCAGTTAGTTTTATTTTATCACACTTATTGGAGAAAATCAAGTAAATAACTTTTTAATGATTTCTTTTTTATTTTCTCCAGTTAGTTTTATTTTATCATACTTATTGGAGAAAAAAAGGTATTTCTCAATACCTCTTCTTTATTGTGTGATTTGTTTTTCAGGAACATTATTCCACCAGTATTTACCATCATCTGTCTTTTTAGTGGTAATCCAACTAAAGTCTTCTAGTGTACCACTATATGCAGGGTAATTAGGTGTTCCATAACCAGTAATTCTAGCATCTTTCAATGACCAACGCCATACATCTACTCTATTACTTGCATTTCCTTCAATTGTATAAACGTAAGTATCATCAGCATAAACTACCATACCAGTATGTGAAGAACCTGCACTTAAGAAGAAAATGATATCTCCTGACTTTGGATGATAATCTTCTTTGTATTTAAATATACCTTGATCTTTACACCAAGCACAACCAACTGATACGCTACAATACTTTAATAATATATCTTGGCTAAGACCTGCATGATACCAGCACCATGAAACAAACATTGCGCACCATGCACCTTCCATATTATACCAATGATTGTATTTAGTGTCATTAACATACTCACCAGTTGCCTCATCGTATCTTTCAACATAGCCTTTTTCACCAAGGGCAAGATTTAATACTCTTGATACATAATCAACTTCAGCTATACCTTCTACTTTAATACGATATATTGATTTATTTTGAGGGTTACCAGTTTCATAAGCATACATTGTAACATATCCTTCATCAACTGCCATAAACAAATCATCAAAAATATGTCTTATAATTTGTTCGTTACTAGTTCCAAAAGTTATATTTTCTAAAGTATATCCTTCATTTAAACTAACATGGAATTGTTCACCTTTTTTTATTGAGCCCAAATAGCTTTCTTTAATAGATATATTAACTTTAGTGTTTGTACTATCTAATACTTCTAAACTATATGTAGTACTAACAAACTTATTAGCACGTGAAGTAACAACTAAATTAGTAGTACCAGGTCGCATTGCGGTTAAAGTATAATCATCATTAAGTACAATATTATCGTTGCTTAATTCCCATGTAAAGTCACTTAAACTTTCGCCTTTTGTTACGCCTAAATTAGTGATATCTAAATAAGCTTTTTCGCTAACATTAAGTTTATCTTTTGAAATAAATAGTTTAGGTGCATCTTCCACAACAAAAATTTGAGTATGGGCAGTACAAGTATAATCTGTTTTTAATCTTACAAAAACATCTGCCGTACCAAATCCAAGTGGAATAAAACGATTTTGATTATTTAGCATCGTAATATTAGGGTTGAAAACAAAAATATCAAATAAACTATAATCATCATAGTTTTTCATTCTAAGAGCGATAGATTCATTCATTTCCATAAATTCTTTTGATAAATTAAATTCTGGAATTTGTTCTTTTGTGTTATTTTGTACTACTGTAATATCTTTACTTGCAAGTTCTTTATTACTAGTATCTAAAACTGTAAGTTTAGTTGGACCAATAGAATTTGCGAAAAGATAACCTTCATTATAATACACTAAATTATCATTAGATAAACTAATATGATAGTTAAAATCATCAAGCGTACCTTCTATGTCATTAGATTTAATAGTTAATAAATCTAAGTATCCTTGCTCTACTGTGTCATTAATATTAATTGTTACTTCTGTTTTTGGTACTTCTATTTCTTTTTCTGGTCCACAACTTACCAAAACAAATGAGCATAGTATCGCGAATAAATATTTTATACCTCGTTTCATCATGTTACCTTCTTTCATTTTTCTATACAATAATTATAGCATATTTTGTCGATAAGTCAATATTTTATGTATATATTTCTTATTCATTTGTTGGTTTTTTTCTATAATAAATGGTATAATTAGTGTAGAGGTGATACTATGACTAAAAGAATTAGATTATTTTCACTATTATTAATTTTGGCAGGATTATTGTTTCTTCAGTGTTGTACAAATAATACTGATAATAATTCTAAAATGGTAGAACTTCCAGATTTAACTGGACTTTCTAGAGAACAAATTTCTCTAAAACTTGATGAATTAAAAATATCTTATGCCTTTAAATTTGAAAAAATTGTTTGTAACACTCAAAATGATTATGATAAATTTGTAAGATATGAATCAGGGCTTGATATCGGTAGTAGTGTAAGCACTGATAAATTAGTTTACATATATACCACTCCATTACATCTTAATATTAATAATCTAGATAGAGTAACGTTAGATGTTGACTATAAAAATAAAAGTTTCATTGATGATGGTATTGGTGAGGTTGTGCTTTCACGATGTGTAGATGGCGATACTGCATACTTTTATGATCGAAATTCTACAACTGTCACGGAGCAAATTCGTGTTAGATTTTTAGGAATTGACACACCTGAATCAACTTATACTACTGATCCATGGGGAAAAGCAGCCTCTAGCTTTACATCGAACATTTTAAATAATGCTACTACAATTGTTTTGGAAGCTGAAGGAGCACGCACAGAAACTTATGGTAGATATTTAGCCTGGGTCTGGGTGGATGGTAAATTACTGAATTTACAACTAGTTCAAGAAGCATATAGTAATTCTACTGCTTCATCAAATTCAAAATATTTTAACATTATGCTTGAAACCGCAATGCTTGCGAAAAAAACAGGTCGTAGGTTCTATGGAGAAATTGATCCAAATTATAACTATAAAGCCAAAAAGTAGAAAATAGTCTTATTCTATCTTCTACTTTTTTTCAAAATATTGATAAATAACATTATATAATACTTAAAATGTTTTATCTATGCAAAAAATGAGAAAGTATGATAAAATATATATGCTGCTGGGATAGCTCAGTCGGTAGAGCAACTGACTCGTAATCAGTAGGTCGTAGGTTCGATTCCCATTCTCAGCACCATCTTAAAAAAATACCTGATATTTTTTATCAGGTTTTTCTTTTATTTTGTTAATAATCCAGATACTGCAGAACATAATCCAGCAATGATAGATAAAACACCTGCAATGATTGGACCTACTAGCAAAGTACTTTCACTTTTAACATGTTTAATATATTCTGCTGGATCAATAGATAACATTTCTAGAAGATCAGTACTAAGAACTACAAAGTTAACTTGAAAAAAGAATAATACACCTGCTGCAATAAATACTACTGTAGCAAAAAGTGGTAATACTTTATTTTTTCTACCTATTTTAGTTAAGGTTAAAAGAGAAAATACTAAGCCTATAACAACCAAAATATAAGTTATTAAATTACCTATTGATAATCCTAATATCTGTCTACTCACCTTTATTATTGTTCCTGTAGTTTCTGAATAACCAAATACTGCTTTTACGCCATTAATATCTTTATCAAAAATATTAATTGCAGGTAGAAAAATCATCGCAATAGCAATTAATCCAAACACTACTGCAACAAGTGAACATATTTTTTTAACATTACTATTATTTTTTCTTTTAGCCATATAAATCTAACCTCCTATATAAATATACAACTGGTATTATTATATCATTTTTGAAAATGTTAGTCAATTAAATATGTAATAATAGCAAAGTCAAGCGACATTTCTTGACTTTTGTCAAATAATATTTATAATATATATTAGATATATTAGCGGAGCTTACGGCTGAGAGGTTATGAAAATAAC